>CAJFJY010000007.1 GCA_904384205.1 uncultured Clostridia bacterium
AAGTAATCAATAAGGATTGCTGTGGGAGGAACGAAAGTTCCAGTAAAATTGCTATGGGAGGCAACTAATTAGAAATAATTAGTTGCCAGTTTTCTTATTGCATAGGAAATTTCGCGAGAAATTTCCGAAGCAACAAGGTTAAGTTTCCTTGGGCTGTGCATATTTGCGAAGCAAAATGCACATGTGGCGAAGCCACTTTTCTTATTTTATGTTAGGTTATAACAGTTGATGAATCAAATTATTTTTTTGGCAGAATTTGGGAGAAACGCTTTGAGATTACACAAATTTTTCGCAAATAACCTCCCTAAATGCTCCATAAATTAAGCTTATAAACAACAAAAGTTTTGTAAGCTATTATGAGGAGTTGATCATGAAAAATACCCAGAAGTAAAGCATAAATATCGTTTTGAAGAAATTACTGAAGAAGAATAAAAACAAAGATAATAATTTAAAATAAAAATAGAGGAGCAAATAAAAAGCTCCTTTTAAAATTTCTACAAAAATAAAAATAAAATGCAAGAAAAAGGTTGATATTTTTGCTAAATTAATATAAAATCAGAAAAGACAAAACAAAGGAGGAATCAAATGATAACTTTACAAGATGTAAGAGAAAATAGTGAAGTAGAATCCTTAATAATAGGATCTCAAAAGCAATTGGATGAACTTCGGTTATACAGAACATGGGCATAGGCATATATCAATAGTATCAAAAAGAGCAGGAGAAATCCTTGAAAAATTAGGATATCCAGAAAGAACAGTAGAATTAGCAAAAATAGCGGGATATCTGCATGACATAGGAAATTGTGTAAATAGAGTAGATCATGCACATAGTGGAGCAATAATGGCATTCAATATCCTAAAAGACATGGGAATGGATGTAGATGAAAGAACAAAAATAATGACTGCAATAGGAAATCATGATGAAAAAACGGGAACAGCAGTAAGTGACATATCGGCAGCATTAATATTAGCAGACAAATCAGATGTGAGTAGAGATAGAGTAACAAACAAAAACTTATCAACATTTGACATACATGATAGAGTAAACTATGCAGTAACAGAATCAAGGTTAGAAATAGATGATAAAGAACGAAAAGTAATATTAAATTTAACAATAGATAATAAAATAAGTCCTGTATTAGATTATTTTGAAATATTTATGGATAGAACAATGATGAGTAAATATGCAGCAAAATATTTAAAAATATGGTTTGAATTAATTATAAATGGTACAAGATTATTATAATTAAATGAAAGGAATGATATAAAAATGGCAGAAAAAACCAACAAAAAAGAAAACAAAAAGAATAACAAAAGAAAATCAGGAAATATAATAGCAATTATTTCTTGTCTGTTAGCAGCAGTATTATTATCAATGATTGCGATATTTGGAATATATGCAAAAAATGGAAATAGGATGGTAAATCAGCTAAAAGAAATATCTTATGGAATGGATATAAAAGGAGCAAGAACTGTTGTACTTACACCATCAACAGAAACAAATACAATTGTTAAAGACGCAGAAGGAAATGAAGTAGAAGATGGAAGTAGCTTAACAGATGATGAAATCACTCAAAATGGTTACACAAAAGAAGAAATACCAGTAAATAGTAGTGATGTATTAAACAAAGAAAATTACATTAAATCAAAAGAAATAATCCAAGCCAGATTTAAAGATTTAGGAATAGAAAATTATAATATAAGTGTAAATGAAGAAAATGGAGAAATAACTTTAGAAATACCAGAAGATGACAAAACTGATAATTTAGTAAGTAACTTAGTAACAAAAGGAAAATTTCAAATAATAGATAGTGAAACAGAAGAAGTATTAATGGATAATAATGATATAAAAGATGTACAACTAATTGACGAGTCAAGCTATGGATCAGGTGTTTATCTAAACATCAAATTTAATAAAGAAGGAACAACAAAATTTGAAAATATTACAAGTACATATACAAACTCAACAAATAGTACAAACACAGCAGACACAAACACAACAAATACTACAGATACTAACGCAACTGAAAATACAACTAACACAGCAGATACAAACAGCACTGATTCAAGCACAACAGAAGATACATCAAGTGAAGATACATCAAAAACAGTAACTATGAAAATAGATGATGATGAAATAATGACAACAGACTTTGATGAAGTTATCAAAAATGGAGAAATGTCACTATCAGTTGGAAGTTCAACAACAGATAAAGATGAACTAGCAACATATGTAGAAAATGCTAAAAACATAGAAGCAACATTGGATAATGAAGAAATGCCTATAAAATATGAAGGAACAAAAAATGAATATATTTTATCAGACATAGCAAGAGAACAATTAAATTATGTAAAAATAGGAATTATAATAGTAATTGCAATTGCTTTATTAGTATTAATAATAAGATATAAATTATATGGATTTTTGGCATCAATAGCATATGTAGCCTTTGCAGCAATATATACAATATTACTAAGATATGCAAATGTAACAATATCATTAGAAGGAATATTTGGAATAGCAATAGTATTTATCTTAAATTATATATTTGTAAATAAACTATTGCATCGTATAAGAGAAGAAAAAGAAGAATACAACTTAAGTAAAATAACAAAAGAAACATATAAAGAATACTTTATAAAAATAATTCCATTATGCATAATGGCTATCACTTTCTGTTTTATAAAATGGACACCAATAAGTAGTTTTGGAATGGTAATGTTCTGGGGAATATTATTAATAGCAATATACAATGTATTGGTAACAGTAAATATGATGAAATTAAAGGCTGAAAAAAGGAGGGATAGCAATGAAGAAAAAAACAAATAAAATATTGATATTATTAATGATACTAATAATCATAGCAGGAATATTAATGATAATATTCAAAGGCTTCAACTTTGATTTAAAATATCAAGATACAAAACAAATAGAATTTGGATTAGATAAGCAGTTTAGCATATCAGATATAAAAGCAATAACAGATGAAGTATTAAATAATGAACCAGTATTAATCAGAAAAGTAGAAGTATATGAAGATGCAGTAAATATAACAGCAAGAGAAATAACAGATGAACAAAAAGCTAATATAATAACAAAAGTAAATGAAAAATATGGAACAGACTTAAATGCTGATGAAATAGAAATTGCGACAGTAGCACATACAAAAGGAAGAGACATAATAATTCCATATGTAGTACCATTTATTATTGCAACAATAATAATATTAATATATATGATGATAAAATATTATAAACTAAATTCAGGAAAAGTATTATTAAAAACAATAGGAATAATTATACTTACACAAGTCCTATTATTCAGCATAATGGCGATAACAAGAATTCCAATAGGAAGATTAACAATACCACTAGTATTAACAGTATATATGCTAACATTAGTATGGTATACAACAAAATTAGAAAACCAATTAAAAACTAAAAAACAAGAAAATTAAAAACTTTATTACAATTTACAGGCGAATACTTAATAATAAGTGGATTTTATATTATATTGAAAAAATTTTGAATGCGATTGGAATAATTTTAGAAATTCTTTATTAATTTTTTGGAAAATGTTCGCGCCGAACGAAGAGAGGGCTAAGTGAAAGGGCGCCAAAAAATTAATTTAGAATTTCTTGAATTATGTATTGAGCCGAAAAATTTATGAAATATAATATAAAATCCACCTAGCTATTGTATAGGAAAAATCGACTTTTATCTTGACCCTATGTGGATTTTTCCGTATACAACAAGGTTAGGCTACATTGATTCGCCCGAACGAAGTGAGTGGCATGTATTTCGCACATGCTACAAAGACTTGCTTAGCGAAATGCCTTTCTTATAACTATTATAAATTGTAACAAAGTTTTTTATTCTTGTTTTTTAAAAAAATACTATACAAAAATTTTAAAATAATGATATAATAAGAACGCAAAAGAAATTGAAGAAAATTCAAGGTTGAAAATAATTATTCAAATTCTTTTCAAACCAGATTTATATCTAAGAAAAGGAATGATAGAAAAATGGGTAATATTGTATTATTAGATGATTTAACTATAAATAAAATAGCAGCAGGAGAAGTTATAGAAAGACCAGCATCAGTCATAAAAGAAATGGTAGAAAACTCAATAGATGCAGGAGCAAAAAACATAACAGTAGAAATAAAAAATGGAGGAATATCATATATAAAAGTAACAGACAATGGAAAAGGAATAGCACAAGATGATATGGAAATAGCATTTGAAAGACATGCAACAAGTAAAATAAGAAGTGCAGACGATTTAAACACAGTAACATCAATGGGGTTCAGAGGAGAAGCATTAGCAAGTATAGCAGCAATAGCAAATGTGGAAATGGTATCAAAAACACAAGACCAAGAAATTGGATATAGAGTAGTAGTAGAAGCAGGGAATGTATTAGAAAAAGAAGAGGCAGGATGTCCAACTGGAACAAGCATAACAGTCAGAAATCTATTTTTTAATACACCAGTAAGATATAAATTTCTAAAAAAGGATTATACAGAATCAGGATATATAGAAGATGCAATAACAAGAATAGCATTAATACATCCAGAAATAGCAATTAAACTAATAAATACAGGAAAAACAGTAATACAAACAAATGGAAATGGAGATATAAAAACAGTAATATATAGCATATATGGAAAAAACATATCAGATAGTGTCTTAAAAGTAGATTATCAATATGAAGACATAAAAATACAAGGAGTAATTGGAAAACCAGAAATAGCAAGGTCAAATAGGTCTAATCAATTATTCTTTGTAAACAAAAGATACATAAAAGACAAAACATTATCAGCAGCAACAGAACAAGCATATAAAGGAATGATACCAATAGGAAAATTTGGATTCGTAATATTAGATATAGAAATGAATCCAGCAAAAGTAGATGTAAATGTACATCCAGCAAAATTAGAAGTAAGATTTGAAGAAGAAAGCAAAATCTTTCAAGCAATTTATCATGCAATAAAAGACACTCTATTAAAAGCAGATTTAGTATCAGACACACAAAAAGAAGGAGAAGAAGAAAAAGCAAATGAGGGATTCTTTGCAAAAAGAAACACAAATAATCAAAAAATAAGTGAGTACATAAATGAAGAAAGTAAAATAAAAACAAATGCAAATGCAAATGAAAGTGAAAACATAATAGAACAAGTATATAAAGATAGAAACGAAACACATAAAACAACAATAAAACCAGGACAACCTGTAAATACAGCAGATATTTTGCAAAAATTAAAAAGCCTTCAAGAAAACTTAAAAAAAGAAATAGAAGAAGATCCAAACATAAAAGTAAATGAAAATTATATAAATATGATAAAAGAAGAAAATAAAAAGGAAGTAGAAAAGGAACAAACAGAAAAAAAAGATGAAATAAATAAAGAGGAAACACAAACAATAGAAAATGAAGTAGAACAAAAAGAAAATGAAGCCGAACCAAAAGAAATGCCTGATATGGAAAAAGTACAAGAAGAAACTGAAAAAATAGAACAAGCAAACGATAATATTGAACAAAATAATGAAACAAAAGAAGAAGAAAAAACGCAAGAAGCAAACGAAAAAATAAAACAACTAGAAGAAATCAAAGAAAAAATAGTACAATTAGAAAATAATTCATTTCAAGAGCCTGTTGATTTTGATGAAATGTATCAAAAGTTATTTAAAACAAAACCAATAAAAACAGAAGAGAATGAAGAAGAACAAGAAAATAAAATAAATGCAATAGATATAGTAAAAAACAACACAACACTATTTGAAAATATTGAAGAATACAAAATACCAACATATAAATTTATTGGAATAGTATTCAATACATATATAATTATAGAAATGAACAAAGAAATGTATATAATAGACCAACATGCAGCACATGAAAGAATTATGTATGAAAAAGTAAAGAAAAATTATTATAGTGATAGTACAAAAGACTCACAATTGCTTCTATTACCAGATATTATAACGCTAACACATAAAGAAATGGATATAGCAAAAGAAAATATGGAAATGTTTGAAAAAGCTGGATTTATGTTAGAAGAATTTGGAGAAAACACAATAAAATTAACAGGAGTTCCAACAGTATGCATTGATTTAGACACAAAGGATTTATTTTTAGAAACATTAGATGAGATAAATACAGTAGCAAGAACTGCAAAGCAAGAAAAAGAAGAAAAATTTATAGCAACAGTGGCATGTAAAGCGGCTGTAAAAGCACATATGGTATTAACAAAAGAAGAAGTAGAAAGCTTAATAGACAAATTATTACAATTACCTAATCCATTTACTTGTCCACATGGAAGGCCAACAGCTATAAAAATGACACAATATGACATAGAAAGAAAATTTGCAAGAAAATAAGGTAAGTGGCTTCGCCATATGTGCATTTCGCTTCGCGAATATGCACAGACCAAGGAAACTTACCTTGTTGTATACGGAAAAATCCATATAGGATAAAGATAAAAGTCGATTTTTCCTATACAATAAGAAAAGCAAAAAGAAAGAGGAAGAAGTAATGGAAATATTTATAATAGCTGCAACAATAATAATATATATAGTTTTAATTATATGGACATGGAAAAGTTTAGGGAATATAGAGAGACCAAAAAAAATAATTTGTTTAGCAATAGGATTAATAATAACATATATAGTAACATATATAATTTTCCTATTATCAAAAGGAAATATAAATTATCCAAGTGAAGAAATAATGAAAACAGTTCAGAATACACTAATAATATTGTTTACAGGAATAAATGGATGTATTCTAATGCCATATACTGCAAAAATATTAGATAAAATAAATGAAGAAGAAATAGATTCAAAAAAATTGAAAAAGAAAATTTTAATACTTGTAATTTTATTAGTTATAATATTTATATTTGAAATAGGGTATATGGGAAGCACACAAGAAGGAATTTTGCAAATATATAATAGTTTATTAAAGGAGTAAATGATGTCTAAACCAAAAGTAATAGTAATATGTGGACCAACAGCATCAGGAAAAACAAGTTTATCAATAGAGCTTGCAAAAAGAATAAATGGCGAAATCATATCAGCAGATTCAATGCAAATATATAAAGATATGAATATAGGAACAGCAAAACCAACAATAGAAGAAATGCAAGGAATAAAGCATTATTTGTTAGACTTTATATCTCCGAATAAAAGATATAGCGTAGCAGATTATGCAAAAGACGCAAAAAAAGCAATAGAAGAAATATTAAGAAAAGGAAAAACTCCAATAGTTGTAGGAGGGACAGGTTTATATATTGATAGTTTAATATATGGAATAGAATATCAAGAAATTGAATTTGATAAAACATACAGAGATGAGT
Source organism: uncultured Clostridia bacterium (assembly GCA_904384205.1). Classification (GTDB taxonomy): domain Bacteria; phylum Bacillota; class Clostridia; order TANB77; family CAG-508; genus CAG-269. The sequence continues at coordinate 7,355 of CAJFJY010000007.1, forward strand.
TAGAAAAGAAAGTAGAAGAAGAAGGACTAAATAAACTCTATGAAATGGCAAAAGAAATAGATGAAGAAGCGGTAAAAAAGATAAGTCCAAATGATAAAAAAAGAATATTAAGAATTTTAGAAATATATCATGCGACAGGGAAGACAAAAACCGAGCAAGAAATAGAATCAAGAAAAAAAGAAGTAGAATATGAGTATCATGTTTATGCACTAGATTGGGATAGACAAATACTATATGACAGAATAAATAGAAGAGTAGACCAAATGATAGAAAACGGGTTAATAGAGGAAGTAAAAAACATTTTGAAAAAATATGATGAATTTCCAACAGCAATGCAAGGACTTCGGATATAAAGAAGTCGTAGCATATTTAAATGGAGAATATTCAAAAGAAGAAATGATAGAAAAAATAAAAATGGAATCAAGAAGATATGCAAAAAGACAATTAACATGGTTTAGGAAAAACAAACAGACAATATGGCTTGATGGTGCAAATGATGTGCAAAATAATGTGGATGTTATTTTGGAGGGAACAAATTGAATAAAAAGAAAAAATTAATAATAGTAAGTATAATTGCAATTTTAATTATATCATATCTTGTTTATACTATATATCTATTAATAAAAGAACCAAGTGATATATTTACAGTAGAAGAAGGAAATGTATATCAAGAAGAAACAGATATAGGATATATCATAAGAGATGAGCAAGTAGTAAAAGGTGAAAACTATAAAAATGGAATGCAACAAATAAAATCAGAAGGACAAAAAGCAGCAAAAGGTGAATCAATTTTTAGATATTATAGCCAAAACGAAGATAGCTTAAAAGAACAAATTGCAGCATTAGATGAACAAATACAAGAAGCAATGACAAATCAAGATACAATTCTTAAGTTATCAGGATTTGATTCAGATGTAAAATTAATAGAAAATCAAATAGACGAATTAGTAGAGTTATTAAATAAAACAACAGATTTAACAAAATTAGCAGAATACAAAAAAGAAATAAGTGAACTAGTAGAGAAAAAAGCAAATATAATCGGAGAAAAAAGTAATTCTGGTTCATACTTGAAACAATTACAAGATCAAAGAAGTAGCTTAGAAAATCAACTAAATTCTGGAGCAGAATATATTAATGCACCTGAAAGTGGAATTGTGTCATATAAAGTAGATGGATTGGAGGAAACTTTAACACCAGACAATTTTTCTACATTAAGTAAAGAATTTCTAGAAAATCTGAATTTAAAAACAGGTCAAATTATAGCGACAAGTGATGAAGCGGGTAAAATAATAAATAATTTTGAAGCATATATTGCAACAATATCGAAATCAGAAGAAGCAAAAAATGCGAAAATTGGAGACAGTGTAGATATAAGGATACCAAATAATAAAGAGATAGAAGCAGAAATAGCCTATATATCTCAAGAAAACGAAGAAGAAACTTTATTAGTTTTGAAAATAGATGAACAAATAGAAGCATTAACAAGCTATAGAAAAATATCTTTTGATTTGATTTGGTGGAGTCATTCAGGATTAAAAGTGCCAAATCAAGCAATAGCAGAACAAGACGGATTAAAATATCTAGTAAGAAGTAGAGCAGGTTACTTAAGCAAAATTTTAGTGAAAGTAGAATATCAAAATGATAAATATTCAATAGTATCTAGTTATGACACAGAAGAATTAAGAGAATTAGGATTTACAGAATCGCAGATAAGTTCTACAAAAACACTAGCAGTGTATGACGAAATAATCTTAAATCCAGATTTAAATAAAGTAGAGTAGGGGCTTTAAAGAGGTACATATAATATTTTTAACTTTTCCTGTTCATTTCATTCAAAAAGAATTTATAAGACTTTCTGAATTAGCCTCTTTCATTCAGGCTCAAAATCAAAGATTTTACCCATGAACATTCCTCATTCAAAAGCCTAATGAATTCTAATTTTCATTCCAATCAAGCGCCAAAGTTAAAAATATTATATGTACCTCTTTTATAAAGAAATATTACAATTATATTACAAACATATTAAAATAATATTACATTTGTGAAAAGTATTGACAACTTGAAAAAAAAAGTAGATACTTATAGCATGAATACTGTGAAGATAAAAATTTAGGAGGTTTTTTTATGTCAGCTTTAATGAATAAAGTTTGGGATTTATTTGGGATGGATTCAGCAGAGCCAGAAGAATACGAAGATGAAGATGTATATGATTATGGAGAAGATGAAGAAGAAGTAGAAGATAAAAAAATATTTGGGAGAAAAAATAACAATAAAGTTGTAAATATGCCACAACAACAAAGTCAAGCAATAAAAATGGTAATATCACAACCAACAACATTTGAACAATCTGATGAAATATGTTCATTCTTAAAAGAAAAGAAATCAGTAATAGTCAACCTAGAATACGTCAATAAAGACGTAGCTAGAAGAATAGTTGACTTTATTAGTGGAGGAGTTTATGCGTTAGATGGATACATTCAAAAAGTATCTAATTCTATCTTTTTAGTAGCACCTTCAAATTATGAAATTACAAATGAAATGGCAAGAGAGGAAATGAAAAGCAAATTATCTGTTTCATGGCTTAAAAACAATAATCTAAATTAATAGATTAAGGAGGAAAAAATGATTACACCGTTAGATATAGAAAATAAAAGATTTGCAAAACAAATGATGAACGGATATAATGTAGAAGAAGTTGATGATTTTCTAGATGAGTTAACAGAAGATTATACTAAAAACTATAAAGAAGTAAATGAATTAAGAGCAAAAGTAGAAGAGCTTAACAATAGTTTAGTACAATATAAAGCAATAGAGTCAACTTTACAAGACACACTAGTAATGGCTCAAACAACGGCAGAAGAAGTTAAAAATGTAGCAAAGCAAAAAGCAGATCAAATAGTAGAAGAAGCAAAAGCAACAGCCCAAAAACAAGTAGATGATTTAAATAATGAAATAGTAGCAAAACAAAAAGAAGTAGATGATATAAAAAAACAATTTGATATATATAAAGCAAAAATGGAGTCATTGTTAATTTCACAACTAGAATTGCTAAAAGATGTTAATAAAGAAACTAATGCAAATTAGTTCTCTTTGTATAAACAAATGATTTAAAAATACATAAGATTTAAAATACACGAGATTTATAAATTAAAAACTTAAGATGAAGAAAAACAGTTAAAATACGTATGTTTATTTTAACTGTTTTTCTAATCTTGCTAGTCGGTCCCCACACAAGCTCATTTTAAAAATAATAATATAACTGAACATAGATAATTTTAGTTTTTAGCAAGTTAATCAAATGTTAAAAAAGTTCATATTACAATTAAAAAACAATGTTACAGAACTGTTAAATGTATATTACAATTTCATTAATACTATTGACATTGCAGAAAAAGACGATAAAATTATAACATAGAGGTATAATCTATATGAGAATAATTAGTGGAAAAGCACGAGGAACAAATCTATTTACTCTAAAAGGAAATGACATAACAAGACCAACATTAGATAGAGTAAAAGAATCCATATTTAATATAATACAGAATAAAATACAAGATAGCATTTTCCTAGACTTATTTTCAGGAAGTGGTGCAATAGGACTAGAGGCTGCAAGTAGAGGAGCAAAATTAGCAATATTATGTGACAAAGATAAAAATGCTATACAAGTAATAGAAAAAAATATAGAAAAAACACATATGCAAAAACAGACAGAGTTATATATGTGTGATTATGAACTACTGATAAAAAATAAAATAGACAACAAATTAGACATAGTATACATAGACCCACCATATAAATCAAATTATGCAATTCATGCAATAAAACTATTATTAGAAAAGGGTTTATTGAAAAAAGATAGTATAGTAATACTAGAAACAGATAGATTAGAAGATATAGAAAAAGAATTAAATAGTATAGATATAGAAATAATTGACAAAAGAAAATATGGACGAGCAGAAATTATCTTTTTGCAACCTAAGAATCACTTAGGAGAAAAAGATAGTATTAAACCTAATTAGGAAGAGAGAAAGGAGAAGGTTATGGAAATCTTTACATTGCTAGACACTTTAGAAGATTTGTTAGAAAGTAGTAGAAATTTACCATTCTCAAATAAAAGTTTAGTTGAAAAAGAGGAAATGTTAGATTTAATAAAAGAAATTAGATTAAAACTTCCAGACGAATTAAAACAAGCAAAATGGGTAAAAGAAGAAAGACAAAGAATATTAGTAGAGGCACAAAAAGAAGCTGATGGAATTGTTAAAGAAGCAGAAAATAGAATAATCGCAATGGTAGATGAACATGAGATAACAAGAAAAGCATATGATCAAAAAACAGAAATTATTGAAGCTGCAAATGAGATGTCTAGAGAAATTTCAAATGGTACAAAAGAATATGCAGACAATTTATTGGCTTCAACAGAAAACGTTTTAAAAGATACTTTAGGAAACTTGGAGAAAAATATGAGCCAAGCTTTAAACTTGATGCAAATTTCACTAGAAGATACAATTAAAACAGTTCAAAATAGTAGAAAAGAATTAAAATAAACAAAAATAGTAGGGCAGACTGCAGAAGTCTGCCCTAAACTATTCTTCAGTTAATTGCCTAAAGAAATCTCTTCAAGAAATCGAAGTAACTTCTTATCATAAAAAATCAATAATTTAGTTGAACCATCATCTAATAATAATTTTTTATCAAAAAATATTATTTTAAAAGGAAGATTCAACCGTTGTTTTCCTTTTTTATAATCTTCAATTATAATGTATCCCTCATGTAAGGAAATTTCATAATTGAAACTATGTGGTGGAAAAAAGGAAAAATACAAAAATCCAACCCATACAGTAAGGGTGGCCAAAGAAATAAAATCAGCATTAAGGAATATAACTCCCAAAATTGCTAAAAATATTCCAAAAAATAAAGGAACATACACCACTTGACTTATTTCTTTATGAAACCGATATAAAGTTTCTTTCATTGTTTAACAAACCTCCAATTTCTAAATATAAAACTTTGTTTAAAGTATCTAAATAAGATTAACATAAAAATGATAAAAAGTCAAATAATGAAGAACAAAAATTTTCATAAAAATATCAAAAAAAATTCATAAAACTATAGCAATTTATAAAAAAATAATATACAATTATAACATAATAAAATTGGAGGAGTATGACAAAAGATGGCAAGAAAAAGAACATATAAAAAAAGGAGTACAGGAGCTAAAAGAATGACAAAAAGAAAAGCATCTAAAATAGACATGACAGTAGTAATACTAATAGTAATAAGCATACTTTTAGCAGTATTAATATATACAAAATCAGGAGTAGTAGGAGCAAAGCTAAATGAAGTATTAGGCGGAATGATGGGAATAATACAATATGTATTACCAATAGGAATATTTGCAATAGCAATCAAGATAGCATGTGACGAAAACGATGGATTAAGCTCAAAAATAATACAATATGTAATATTTATAATAAGTATAGCAGTACTAATGAGCACATTTGAAATTTCAACAGGAGCTCTAACCACAAACAAGGAACTTTCCGAAGTTGTAAAAGATGCATATAGTTTAGGGGCATCAGGAACAGGGGGAGGAGCAATAGGAGCAGTCATTGCAGTACCATTAGTAAATCTTTTAGGAGAAATTGGGGCAATAATCTTAAGTATAGGAGTTGCAGTAATCCTATTAGTATTCATGTTTGGAATTAATTTATCAGATATAATAAATGACTATATGGATAAAAGATTAGATAGAAAAGAGGAAAAACAAGAATTAAGAAGACAAAGAAAAGAAGAAGAGCAAGAAAGTAGAGAAGAAAGAAGAAAACAAAGAGAAGAAAGAGCAAAAGAAAGAGCAATGGCATTACAAGTACAAGAAACAGCCACAGATGAAATGGATAATCAAATAAAAATCAATTTTGGAGGAAGAATAGTAGAAGATGTAGAACCAAAAAAATTGAAAAAATACAATCATGACAATGATAATCTAATCCCATTAACAAAAGAAACAAAAGGAATGTTAAAACAACAAGAAAAAATGGATCCAGAAGTAATAGAAAACAATTTATTTAAAACAGAAGAAGAAAAGAAAGAAGATAAAACAAAAGAAGTATTACAACTAGAACATGCAATGGAAGTAGAAGATGAAAACTATGAATATCCACCATTAGAATTGCTAAGCAAACCAAGTAAAAAAGCAATAAAAGGTGGAGCAAAAATGCTAACAGATACAGCAACAAAGCTACAAAAAACACTATATAGTTTTGGAGTATCAGCAAAAGTAGAAAATGTATCAGTAGGACCAGCAATAACAAGATATGAATTAAAACCAGCAGAAGGAGTAAGAGTAAGTAAAATTGCAAATTTAGCAGATGATATAGCATTAAATTTAGCAGCAGAAACAATAAGAATTGAAGCACCAATACCGGGCAAACAGGCAGTAGGAATAGAAGTACCAAATAAAGAAAAAGAATCAGTACATTTAAGAGAAGTATTAGAAAGTGATGAATTTAAAAATAATAAATCAAAACTAACAGTTGCATTAGGAAGAGATGTAGCGGGAGAAATAGAATTAGCAGATATAGCAAAAATGCCACATGTGCTAATCGCAGGAGCAACAGGATCAGGAAAAAGTGTATGTATAAATACAATAATAAGTAGTATCATATATAATGCAAAACCAAGTGAAGTAAAACTTGTAATGGTAGATCCAAAAGTAGTAGAATTATCAGTATATAATGGAATACCACATTTGCTAATACCTGTAGTAACAGACCCTAAAAAAGCAGCAGGAGCATTAGCATGGGCAGTGCAAGAAATGGACGATAGATATAATAAATTTGCAACTAAAGGAGTAAGAGACTTAAAAGGATATAATAAAGCAATAGAAAAAGAAGGAGGAGTAGCAAAACTACCTCAAATAGTAATAATAGTAGATGAGCTTGCAGACTTAATGATGGTTGCGGCAAAAGATGTAGAAGAAGCAATATGTAGATTAGCACAAAAAGCAAGAGCAGCAGGAATGCATTTAGTAATAGCAACACAAAGACCATCAGTAGATGTAATCACAGGATTAATTAAAGCAAATATACCATCAAGAATAGCATTTGCAGTATCATCACAAGTAGACTCAAGGACAATCTTAGACACAGTAGGAGCAGAAAAGCTATTAGGAAAAGGAGATATGTTATACTTCCCATCAGGAGCACCAAAACCATTAAGAGTGCAAGGAGCATTTGTATCTGATGAAGAGGTAGAAAAAATAGTTGCTTTTATAAAGAAAAACGGAACAGCAAAATATAGTGAAGACATATTAGAAAGTATCGAAAATAATAATAAATCAGATAAAGAACTAGCACAAGAACAATCAGAAGAAGACGAAGTAGACCCATTTTTAAATGATGCAATAGAAACAGTAGTAGAAACAGGACAAGCATCAACATCATTTATACAAAGAAGATTTAAAGTAGGATATGCAAGAGCCGGAAGAATAATAGACCAAATGGAAGAAAGAGGAATAATATCAGGATACCAAGGAAGTAAGCCAAGAGAAGTACTAATGTCTAAAGAAAGATGGGAAGAACTAAAAATGGGGCAGGGGGAAAATGGGGACGGACTCAATTTTCCCTCTTGAGAAAAAAAAATTAGAGCCAAAAAATTAAGAAAATAGAAAAAAGAGGGAAAATTGAGTCCGTCCCCATTTTCCCTCGAAGGAGATAAAAATGCAGAAGAAAAAGGATAACATTTTAGAAAAGATAGTTAAAAGAAACTATAATGATGATTTAGAAACTATATTAGAAGAAAAAGATTTTGCAGAAAATGCAAGAAGTATTCTCCTAAGTATTTTATATAAAATAGAAGCATCATATAAAGATGTAGAGATAGTAAAACAAGATATAGAAAGTAAAGACGAATATATAAAAAATTATATATATATAATTCAAAACAAATGTAATAACATAAAAATTGTAAGCATGAAAGAACAAGAAAATAAAATAGGAGAAGGAAAAACATTTGTAATAAATAAAGAAAATAAAGAAATTGAATGTTATCCAATAGAAAGAAAACTACTATATGCCATAAGTAAAATTGCAAAACCAGATAAAATTGTTAAAGATAAATATTATATAATAAATGAAACATTATCAGACCTAATAAACACAGGAAATAGCATAAATATGGTAGAACCTTTAAGAGATTTTAATGGATATTCTTGGACAACAATACCAAGAGAAATAGAAAGTATTTCGCACAATTTGATATATCAAAATTTAAGAATATTATTAGGATATACATTTTTAAATAAATGGATAAATAATTCTGAATTTGTATTAGACTATTTTGAAGAATATAAAAACTTATTTAAAGAAACATATGGAAACAAAAATGAAAAAGAATTTACAGAAAAAATGTTATCATTATCAATATTATTAGATGCAAAATATGATGAAGAAAAAATTAAAAAGTTATTAAAAGAAAAAGAGAAAATACAAAAGGAAAGCTCTGTGATAAAAAATAGAGAAAAATTCATAGAAGAAAAAACAAAAGAAAAAATGAAAATTACAGAGAAAATAAGAGAATATGACACGATATTAAATAACAAAAAAATGTTAGAAGAAGAATATGTAAAAAGAAACGAAAAATTACCACTTGAAAAGAAAATTTTCAGTATAAAAGTATTAGCAGAAATAATGTCAAAAGAAAGAGAAGAATTATTCGAAAAAATCGAAAAAATAAATAGTGAGCTACAGCCAAAAAACTTTATAAAATATGAAAAAGAGTTAAATCAAAAACATAAATATTTAGACTTAGTAACAGAAGATAAAGAAGAAATGGATGATAAAATAAATGAATTGCTAATAAAATTGCAAAAAAACTTTTTGGAATGTTTCAAAATGAAAGTACAAAATGCAAAAACAAAACAAGAGATCATAAAATTGATATATGAATATAGATATTATTTATTAATACCATATAATTATGAAAAAAGTATTTATGAAGTAGGTAGATTAAAAGAAAAAATTCAAAATACAAGTAAAGAATTGATAAAAAAAGCACATGAAATGAAAGTTATAAAAATAGTTTCTAGGAATGAAGATTTAAATTATGAAATATTAAAAAATATATTTAATTCTAGAATTATAAAATTGGAAGATGTAAACTTAAAAATAACAAATGAAAAAGAAAAATTCTATTTACAATTATTTGATGAACAATTATTTGAAGAAAAAATTGAAATATCTACGAAACAAGAGATTAATGCAAAAGAACTAGAATATAGACTTAACAAAAAAATAGAATTATTTGATTAACACTTTACTATTAAATATATATTATTTTTCGTTCGTCCCAACATCGCAGAAACTGTATAAAATTAATTAAATTAAAAATTTAATTAATTTTAACATTTTCTAGCTAGCCGGTCCCCACACGAACTCACTCAAAATAATATATATTTAATAGAAAAAATTTTATTAAATTGTTAGGAGGAAGTATGAAAATTACATTTTTAGGAGCCACAAGAACTGTTACAGGTTCAAATTATTTAGTAGAAGCAGCTGGAAAGAAATTTCTAGTAGATTGCGGATTATGGCAAGGAAAAGCAGAACTTGAAGAAGAAAATTATAGTGAATTTGAATTCAATCCACAAGAAATTGACTTCATGTTATTAACACATGCACATATAGATCATTCAGGAAGGATACCAAAACTATATAAAGAAGGATATAGAAATAAAATATATGCACAAAAAGCAACAAAAGATTTGTGTGCAATAATGTTACCAGATAGTGGACATATACAAGAACAAGAAAGTGAATGGAAAAATAGAAAAAGAATAAGAAAAGGTGAGAAACCAAGAGAGCCAATATATACAGCAGAAGAAGCAACAAAATGTTTAGAAATATTTGAACCAGTAAAATATGATGAAATAATAGAGATAACACCAGAAATACATGTAAGATTCAATGATGCAGGTCATATGTTAGGTTCTAGCATAATAGAGGTATGGGCAAAAGAAAATGGAAAAGAAACAAAAGCGGTATTTTCAGGAGACTTAGGAAATAATGATATACCATTATTAAATGAACCAACAATGATAGAAGAAACAGATTATCTAGTAATGGAATCAACATATGGAAGCAGACTACATATGCGCAATGATGATAAAGCAGAAATATTCCTAGATGTTGTATCAGAAACAATAGATAATGGAGGAACAGTAGTAATACCATCATTTGCAGTTGGTAGAACACAAGAAATATTATATGAAATAGACAAATTAAAAGACATAAGAAAAGACGAAGAATTTAGAAAAAAATATAAAACATTAATGAAAACGCCAGTATATGTAGATAGTCCACTTGCAATATCAGCAACAGAAGTATTTAAACAAAACATGGATTTATTTGATGATGAAACACAAGCAGAAATATCAAAAGGTGAGAATCCACTTGAATTTCCAGGGCTTAAATTTACGATGACAACAGAAGAATCAAAAGCACTAAATGAAGATGATACACCAAGCATAATAATATCAGCAAGTGGAATGTGTGATGTAGGAAGAATTAAACATCACTTAAAACATAACTTGTGGAACCCAAAAAGCACCATATTATTTGTAGGATATCAAGCTCCAGGAACATTAGGGTATAACATAGTAAATGGAGCAAAAACAGTAAAAATTTTTGGAGAAGAAATAGCTGTAAATGCAAGAGTAGAATATATAGAAGGATATTCAGGACATGCTGATCAAGAAGGATTAATGCATTTTGTAAATTCATTTACTAAAAAACCAAAACATATCTTTTTGGTACATGGGGAAGAAGAATCAGAAGACGTATTAAAAGAAAAAATCGAAGCAGAAACAAACTTACCAGTAACAATAGCAAGCTTTGGAGAGACATATGATCTAGAAGACACTGTAAATCTAACACATACAATAGAAAGAGAAATACCAGTAACTTTAAAAACAGAAGTAATATCAAGACTTGAAAAATTAAAAGAAGAAATGAAAGATATGGAAGTATCAGTAAGAGAAGATATTAATGATGCTAACTTAAGAGATGAAGACATCTTTAGAATAAACGAAAAGATAAAAGATTTAGAGAAACAGATATTAAATGTAATAGAAGGATAAAAGTTTGAAAAATAATTATTTAATTCTTTTCCAAACTAATTGCACAGCCAGAAAGGGGAAAATATGAGTAAATATTTAAACGAAGCTATAATAGGAAATAAAAATATGATAGCAACATATACAGGTAAGGGAGAACTATTAAGAATGTATTTCCCAACAAAAGACAGCAAGCAATACATAGACTTTTTCCATACAGGAGTAAAAATAAACAGTTCAGACTTAATATACTTACATGATGATATAAATAATACTTATTTGCAATATTATGACACAGATACAAATGTATTAAATACAGAAGTAACAAATACTTACTTTAACTTAAAAATAGTACAAACAGATTACTGCTTAATAAATGAAAATGTATTAGCCAAAAAATACATATTCCTAAATGAAGGAAGTATAGATTTAGATGTAGAATTTTATATACATTCTCAATTATTATCAGATGAAAACAATATGACAAGCTGTAAATTAATAGATGGAGGAATCACACAATATGCACATGACTTCACATTCTCAACATTTGCCAAAGGAGCAAAAGTAAATAGACATCAAATAAATGATAGTATCAACAATATAAAAAGAGGAGAAATTTGGGATAAAGACTATATAGGAATGTCAAAAGATTCAAGTGTAAGTTATAAAATAGGAAAAATAAGTCCAAATGAAAAGAAGGAAATACAAATCTGTATATTAATAGATGAAAACAAAAATATTTCAGAAATTGAAAATGAAATAGAAAGAATCAAAAAAATAGATTTTGAAAAAGAGTATTTGAACACAAAATCATATTGGAGAAAATATTTAAAAAAACATAATGGATTAAATTTAAAAGAAGCAAAAAATAGTTATGAAGAGCAGATATTAGAAATATATAAAAGAACAATACTATTATTTCCATTATTAACAAATGCAGAAACAGGAGGAGTAATAGCCTCACCAGAAATAGACGAAGAAAGAACACAATGTGGAAGATATGCATATTGTTGGCCAAGAGATGCCGTATTTATAACAAAAGCAATGGATATCTTAAACATGAATAAAGAATCAGAAAAATTCTATAAAGTATTCTGTAAAAAAACACAAAGCAAAAATGGAATGTGGGAACAAAGATTTTATACAGATGGAAAACTAGCACCATGTTGGGGTTATCAAGTAGACGAAACAGCAAGTGTAGTATTTGGAACATATCAACATTATGAAAATACAAAAAACGAAAAATTCTTAAAAGAAAACTTAAGTATGTGTGAAAAAGCAGTAGATTTTCTAAAAAGATATCTAAAAGATTGGCTAAACTTAGAAGGAAAAGAAGAAGCAGATAAAGATATAGTAAAAGAAGAATTAGAGCAAGAATATAATGATCCAACTAAAGGACATAAATATCATGTAAGCTATGACTTGTGGGAAATGTGTGAAGGAATACATCTATACTCATTAGCAAGTATATATGCAGCATTTGAAAGCCTACTAAAAATATATAAGTTACTTGGAAAAGATGTATCAGAATTTGAGAATAATAGACTAAAAGAAGAAAAAATAGAAAAAAATAAAAAAGAACTAGAAAAACTTTTGAGTGAAATCAAAAAATATATAAATGAGAACTTATATGATGAAAAAAAGAAATCATATGTAAGAAACCCAGAAGATAAAAAAATGGATGTAAGTATATTAGGAGCAGTATATCCATTCAATGTATTTAAAGCAAAAGAAAAGAAAATACAAAACACAGTAGAAAGAATAAATATGAGTTTAAGAACATATACAGGAGGATATCAAAGATTCGAATTTGATAATTATAGAAATGGAAATCCATGGCCTATCGCAAACTTGTGGATGACATTATATTATTTAGAAGCAGGAGAAAAGAAAAAAGCAAAAGAAACATTTGATTTTGTAGTAAAAACATGTGGAAAACACTACTTCTTAGGAGAACAAGTAAATAATAGTACACTAAAACCAGATTGGGCATTAGGACTAGGCTGGTCACATGCAATGTTTATAATAGTATTAGAAAAATTATATGGTTAATCGGTACATGTCCCCGATTAACCATATAATTTTCCATCCACTAATAATCTAGCTCTTTTAGCTGTTTTTTCATCAGAATGATATAAAGCGTTTTCTAAAAAGTCAGGATGCTCTGTTAAAAATTGTTTCATTGTTTCGTCTGGATTTTCAAAGAATTTTTTTAGCATAGATAATTGATTTTCATTGATTATATTATTTTTATAAGCTGTTTCAAATAAAGTATTATCTACATTTACTAAAGAGAATGATTTAACACCTTCAGCTTCTATTTTTTCTTTTCCACCTTGCATACGGTCAACAACTACGCAAGACCAACACATTTGACCTCCTATGTTTTTAATAGCAGGGATCCAAGCTCTAATGTAACTAGACGCAATTGTTATTAAATCTGCAATATGCAATACTTTTTTGTTTTCTATATTTGTCACTTTTTGAGTTCCTTCAAATTTACTATCACTTACAACAGTAGATAAATCTTTATAAATAGAAATATGAGGTTTGTTTAATAAATAAGCAATTATATTTGAGAAAAACCAATCTCTTCTTTCACCGCCAGAAATATAATCAATTTCATCTACATTAATATGACTTTCAATATAATTTTTCATGGAATCTATTACATTATGATAGATAGAATTTTCTTCATATTGTTTTAATACTTTTTCAAATACTTTTCCTGGTAAAGTTAATTTATCAGATAGACATTCATCAATGAATGATAGAAGTTCAGTTGCTTCTTTTTCACTTCCATATACAAAATGAGTATTTATAAAATATGGACCTATTTTACCAGATGTATACCAAAAAGGTTTATTTTCCTCACAAAATTTTACAGCTTTTGTTTCAAACAAATATGACATGATATCAGACATAAAAATTCCTCCTTAAATTTTTTCTATAAATATAATAATATAAAGAGTAAAATTAGTCAATAATTGAAAAAAGCACTTAAAAAGATAGATAAAGTGCCAACAGTAAAGAATTTTTTAAATAATAAATTTTAGAAATTTTTAATTGACTTTTAATAAAATTTTATATATAGTAGAAAAAGAAAAAAATAAAGGAGGAAATAGATGAAACATTTAATTGATATTAAAGATTTATCAACAGATGAAATTGACGAACTTATAACAGTTGCAAAAGATATTATAGCAAATAAAGAAAAATACTCAAAAAAATGTGAAAGAAAAAAGATAGCAACTTTGTTTTATGAACCAAGTACAAGAACAAGATTAAGTTTTGAAGCAGCAATGATGGAATTAGGAGGAAATGTATTAGGATTTTCTTCTGCAAATTCTAGTTCAGCAGCAAAAGGAGAAAGTGTAGCAGACACAGTAAGAGTAATTGGAGGATATGCAGACATTATTGCAATGAGACATCCAAAAGAAGGAGCACCATTAGTTGCAGCTATGAAATCAGAAGTACCAATAATTAATGCAGGCGATGGAGGACATAACCATCCAACACAAACATTAACAGATTTATTAACTATTCAATGTGAAAAACACAGATTAAATGATTTAAAAATTGGAATCTGTGGTGATTTAAAATTCGGAAGAACAGTTCATTCATTAATAACAGCAATGTCAAGATACAAAAATATTACATTCGTTTTAATTTCTCCAAAAGAGTTAAAAATACCAGATTATGTTAGAAAAGACATTTTAGAAAAGAATAATATAGAATATGTAGAAACAAAAGATATGGAAGAATATATGCAAGATTTAGATATTTTATATATGACAAGAGTACAAAAAGAGAGATTTTTTAATGAAGATGATTATATCAGGTTAAAAGATTATTATATTCTAAACAAAGAAAAATTAGAAAAAGCAAAAGATGATTTATGCATTATGCATCCATTACCAAGAGTAAATGAAATATCAACAGAAGTAGATGATGATAAAAGAGCTTGTTATTTTAAGCAAGCAAAATATGGAAAATATATCAGAATGGCTTTAATACTTAAACTTTTAAATATTAAATAGAGGAGAAATGAAGATGAATATTGATAGTATAAAAAACGGATTTGTAATAGATCATATAGAAGCAGGAAAAAGTTTTGAGATATATAATTACTTGAATTTAGGAGATTTAGATACATCTGTTGCAATAATAAAAAATGCTAAAAGCAATAAAATGGGAAAAAAAGATATTATAAAAATAGATGAAAATACAAATATAAATTTAGATATATTAGGATATCTAGATCCAAATATAACAGTAAATAAAATTATAAATGGAGAAATTGTAGGTAAGTTTCATCCAGAGCTTCCAGAAAGGCTAGTAAACATTATAAAATGTAAAAACCCAAGATGTATTACATCAATTGAGCAAGAATTACCACATATATGTGAATTAACAGATAGAGAAAATGTAGTATATAGATGTAAATATTGTGAAGAAAAGGTTAATAGATAATAATTTTTTATAAAAAATTAAACTTTATGATACAACAGTATTAAGGAAATTTTAATCTAATATATAAAAATAATTTGAAGAAAGGTAAGAGAGATATGAAATTATTATTAAAAAATGGAAAGGTAATTGATTATAAAAATGATATAGATGAAAAATATGATATACTAATAGAAAATGACAAAATACTCAAAGTCGAAAAAGAAATAGAAGAAAAAGTAGACAAGGAAATAGATTGCACTGAATTATATATAATACCAGGAATGATAGATATGCATTGCCATTTAAGAGAGCCAGGAGGAGAACATAAAGAAACAATTGAAACAGGTTCAAAAAGTGCAGTAGCAGGAGGATTTACTACAATATGCCCAATGCCAAACACAAAACCAACACCAGATAATGTAGAAACATTACAAAAAATTATACAAGAAGCTAAGAGAGTAAACTTGTGTAATATTTTACCATATGCATCTGTAAGTAAAGGAGAAAAGGGAGAAGAATTAGTAAACTTTGAAGAATTAAAAAAGGCAGGAGCAATAGCATTTTCAGATGATGGAATGCCAGTTGTAAATAGTAGAATGATGAGAGAAGCAATGATTGAAGTTGATAAATTAGGAACATTTGTAGCATCACATTGTGAAGAAAAATCTGTATCTGCAGGTGCAATTAATGCAGGAAGAGTAGCAGAAGAATTAGGTGTACAAGGAGTATTGCCAGAAGCAGAAGAGATAATGGCAGCAAGAGAAATAGTAATTTCTGAAACAAATAATGTAAGGGGACATATATGCCATATTAGTACAAAAACAACTAAAGACATGATAAGAGATGCTAAAAAAAGAGATGTGAAAATTACTTGTGAGACATGTCCACACTATTTCACATTTACAGTTGGTGAAGTGCTAAAATCAGGAAGTAATGCAAAAATGAATCCACCATTAAGAGAAGAAAAAGATAGACAAGCAATTATCCAAGGTTTAGAGGAGGGGACAATTGATTGCATCGTAACAGACCATGCACCACATACAGAAACAGAAAAAAATGTAGAATTATCAAAAGCACCAAATGGAATAATTGGATTTGAAACAGCACTTTCAGCAGAAATCATGAATTTAGTAGAACCAGGACATATTAGTTATTTAGATTTAGTAAGACTTACATCATATACGCCATCTAAATTATTACATATTGATAAAGAAAGAGGATGTATAGAAGTAGGAAAGAAGGCTGATATTACAATATTCAACCCAAAAGAAGAATATGTTTATACAAAAGAAATGATTGTTTCAAAATCAAAAAATAGTCCATTTATAGGAAAGAAATTAAAAGGAAAAGTAAAATATACGATAGTAAATGGAAGAATTGCATATAAGGATAAATAAAACTTGAAATTCACAGTTTATTATTAAAGTAAAATTAAAAAATATTAATTTTACCTAATAGTAATTGCAACCGTAAACAACAAAAAAATAGAAACGAAAGGACTGAAGAAAATGGCTAATATGATGGATAGACTAATTGATAAAATCAAAGAAACAAATAACCCAACAGTTATAGGTATAGACCCTAAATATGATATGATTCCAGAATGTATTAAAAATAAATATGAACAAAATATGGAAGGTGTAGCAAAAGCGATTGAAGAATTTAATAAAGCATTAATAGATGCAACTTTTGATATCATACCAGCTGTTAAAATAAATATTGCATTTTACGAAATGTATGGATTAGAAGGAATAAAAGTATTTGAAGAAACTTACAAATATGCAAAAGAAAAAGGAATGCTAGTTATGGCAGATATTAAAAGAGGAGATATTGGAAGTACAAGTAAGGCTTATTCAAATGCTTTTTTAGGAAGAACACAGATAGGAGAAAAAGAAGAAAAAATATATGATGTAGACTTTGTAACCCTAAATCCATATATGGGAATTGATAGTGTAAAACCATTTATAGAAGATTGCAAAAAATATAATAAAGGCGCATTTATAATAGTAAAGACTTCAAACCCATCATCAGGAGACCTGCAAGATTTAAAATTAGAAAATGGAGAAGAAGTATACACAAGAGTTGCAAAACTTGTGGAAGAATGGGGAGAAGATTTAAGAGGAAAATACGGATATAGCAGTATTTCTGCAGTTGTGGGAGCAACTTATCCAAAACAATTGAAAGATTTAAGAAAAACAGCACCACATACTTTTTTCTTAATTCCAGGATATGGTGCACAAGGTGGAAAGGCAGAAGATATTGCATTAGGGTTTGATTCTAATGGAATAGGTGGAATTGTTAATAGTTCTAGAGGTTTAATGTGTGCATATAAATCTGATTTGTGGAAAGATAAATATACAGAAGAAAGATTTGCAGAAGCAACAAGGCAAGAGGCAATAAGGATGAAAAATGAACTAAATAATGCAATTTCTTGATTTATGAAATTTTATAATCAAGAAATTGAAAAACAAAATTGCTCCCGAATTTAATAATTTATTAATAAATTATTAAATTCTCGCACTATTTGAGTATTCAATGTATGAAAATGCTATAAAAAAGGAGGAGAAAAAATGCCAAAACAAGTATTAGCTAAATTAGAGAAAAAGGAAGAGATTATAAAAGATGTATATAAATTCAGCGTAAAAGCAAATGAAATTGTAGAAGACTCAAAACCAGGAAATTTTATAGAAATAAGAGTAACAGACCAAGTAGAACCATTTTTAAGAAGACCAATAAGTATATATAATTTAGACAAAGAAAATGGAATATTAGAATTTATATTTCAAGTAAAAGGAAAAGGAACAGAATTACTATCAAGAAAAGAAATAGGAGAAAAAATAGATATCATAGGACCATTAGGTCATGGAACATTCAAATTTGATAAATTCAAAAAGATAGCAGTAATAGGAGGAGGAATAGGAATATTCCCATTGTATGAACTTAGCAAAGAAGCAAAAGAAAATCAAAAAAAAGTAAATTGTTATTTAGGATTCAGAAACAAAGATTTTGTAATGTTAGAAAAAGAATTTGAAAATGTAACAGATAAACTAGTAATTACAACAGATGATGGAAGTTATAAAAATAAAGGTTTTGCAATTGACTATTTAAAAGAAGATATGGAAAAAGAAAAATATGATTGTATTTATGCATGTGGACCACTTCCAATGTTAAAAGCAGTACAAAAATATGCAATTGAAAATAATATAGAATGTCAATTATCATTAGAAGAAAAAATGGGATGTGGCTTAGGTGTGTGTTTGGGATGTGCAGTAAAAACAGCTAGAAGTCCAAAAGATGCACCTGAATATTTTCATGTTTGCAAAGGTGGTCCAGTATTCAACGCAAGAGATGTAGAGATCTAAATATATAATTTAAAAATAAAAACAGAAAGGAATGAAATTTATGAATACAAAAGTAAATTTTGCAGGAATAGAAATGAAAAATCCAGTAACAGTAGCATCAGGGACATTTGGATATGGTAGAGAATATGCAGAATTTTTTGATTTAGGAAAATTAGGAGCGGTTATCACAAAAGGAACATCTTTAAAGCCAAAAAGTGGAAACAAACCATCAAGAGTATGTGAAACAGCAAGTGGAATGTTAAATAGTATTGGACTTCAAAATCCAGGAGTGGAATATTTTGCAAATAATGACTTGCCATTTTTAAGAAAATTTGATACTAAAATTATTGTAAATGCCTGTGGAAGTTCTATTGATGAATATGTAGAACTATGCAAAATATTAAATAGCTTAGATATTGATGGAGTAGAATTAAACTTGTCTTGCCCAAATGTTAAAGAAGGTTGTATGGCATTTGGAAACACTTATGAAGGAGTAAAAAAAGTAACAAGTGAAGTAAGAAAAGTATTAGACAAACCATTAATCGTAAAATTAACACCTAATGTAACAGATATAGCGGAAATTGCAAAAGGAGTAGAAGATGGAGGAGCAGATGCAGTATCACTTATAAATACTTTATTAGCAATGAAAATTGATATATATAAAAGAAAACCAGTGCTTGCAAATAATACAGGAGGACTATCAGGACCAGCAATAAAACCTGTTGCTGTAAGAATGGTATATCAAGTAGCACAAGCAGTAAAAATTCCAATCATGGGATTAGGAGGAATAATGACAGGAGAAGATGCAATTGAATTTATGTTAGCAGGAGCAACAACTGTTTCAATAGGTGCTGGTAACTTTGTAGATCCATATACAAGTATCAAAACAATTGAAGGAATAGAAGAGTATATGAAAAAATGTAATATAGATGATATTAATGATGTTATTGGAAAAGTGGAAATGAATTAGAAAAAATCAAAAAGAATACTTGAAAAGTATTCTTTTTTGGTATAGAATTAAAAAGGTCTAGGAAGACTAAAAATAAAAGTCAAAGACTTTTAAATTAAAGGAGGAATTTTTATGTCAGTAAAATTAGGAATTAACGGATTTGGAAGAATAGGAAAATTATCATTCCAAGCAGCTTTATCTAAAGAAGGAGTTGAAATAGTAGCAATAAATGATCCATTTATAACAGCAGACTACATGGCATATATGGTAAAATATGACACAGTACATGGAAGATTTAATGGAACAATAGAAGGAAAAGACAATATATTAACAGTAAACGGAAAAGAAATAAAAGTATATAACGAAATGGACCCACATAACATCCCATGGGGAGAACTAGGAGTAGACTATGTTTTAGAATGTTCAGGAGTATTTACAACAATGGAAAAAGCACAAGCACATATTGATGCAGGAGCAAAACAAGTTGTAATAAGTGCACCATCAAAAGATGCACCAATGTTTGTAATGGGAGTAAACCACACAGAATACAAACCAGAAATGAACATAGTATCAAATGCATCATGTACAACAAACTGTTTAGCACCACTTGCAAAAGTTATAAATGATAACTTCGGAATAACAGAAGGATTAATGACAACAGTACATTCAACAACAGCAACACAAAAAACAGTTGATGGAGCATCTAAAAAAGATTGGAGAGGTGGACGTGCAGCATCTGCAAACATCATCCCATCATCAACAGGAGCTGCAAAAGCAGTTGGAAAAGTTATCCCATCATTAAATGGAAAATTAACAGGAATGTCATTCAGAGTACCAACAGTTGATGTTTCAGTAGTTGACTTAACATGTAATTTAGCAAAACCAACAACATATGAAGAAATTTGTAAAGTAATGAAAGAAGCATCAGAAAATGAAATGAAAGGAATCATTGAATATACAGATGAACCAGTTGTATCTTCAGATTTCTTATCAGACCCACATACATCAATATTTGATGCAACAGCAGGAATCATGCTAACAGATACATTCGTTAAATTAGTAGCTTGGTATGATAACGAATGGGGATATTCAAATAAATTAGTAGATTTAGCTTGCTATATCGCATCTGTAAAAGAATAATAGAAAATACACAAAAATCTCAGAAAGAACTGAGATTTTTTTCGTGTAATGGTTGACAGTACAGGAAAATTATGCTAAAATAAATAACTGTAATCCGCTTAGTCAAGGTACAAAAACACTAAAGCAATTTAGTTACCTTTTTTAAGGATTAGCGAGAATTCAGGAAAAGGGAGGTGCATTTTAGATGTACGCAATCATTGAAAGCTGTGGAAAACAGTACAAAGTAGCAGAAGGAGATGTAGTATTTTTCGAAAAACTAGATGCAGAAGAAGGAAAAAAAGTAACATTTGATAAAGTAGTTCTAGTATCAGAAGAAGGAAAAGTACAAGTTGGAACTCCATATGTTAAAGGTGTAAAAGTAGAAGGAAAAGTAGTTTCTCATGGTAAAGGTAAAAAAATTATAGTATTCAAAATGAAAGCTAAAAAGAATTACAGAAGAACACAAGGACATAGACAACCATACACAAAAGTAGAAATTACAGAAATCAAAACTGCTGGAAAAACAGCAGAAAAAACTGAAACAGCAAAGAAAGTTGAAACAACAAAAGCTACTGAAAAAGTAGAAGCATAATTTGAAATTTAAGTTTGAGAAATATATAAGATTCAAACCGAAAGGAGTGAGAAAGCATGGCTCATAAAAAAGGTCAAGGTAGTAGCCATAACGGTAGAGAGAGTGAATCTAAACGTCTTGGAGTAAAAAGAGCAGATGGACAATTTGTTTTAGCAGGAAATATCCTAATAAGACAAAGAGGAACAAAAGTACATCCAGGAAACAATGTAGGAAAAGGTAGCGATGATACTTTATATGCTCTAATAGATGGAAATGTAAAATTTGAAAGAAAAGGTAAAGACAAAAAACAAGTTAGTGTTTACCCAGTAGAAAGTAAATAAGAAAAAAAGAAGTAAAACCTGAAATTAAATTAAAGAAGTAAAACCTGAAATTAAATTTTGGGTTTTATTTTTTTGCCCAAATGGTTAATTGGGGACAGGTACCGATTGACCAAAAATGGTTAAACGGGGACAGGTTTTGATATAAAAAATAAAAAATCTTTTCCTTAAGTATGTTACTTAAAGAAAAGATTTACAAACAAATAATATCAATAAAGTACTTATATGTCAATAAAAAAACGTAAAAATTTTAAAAAATAATTTATAAAAATTTTTAATAAAAATTTAAAAACAAATTTAAAGTGAAATACTGAAAACGCTTGATATCTGTACCTTTATAGATATTTAATAAATCTTTAAGTAACATACTTAAGGAAAATACAGAGAAATAATATACAATATACTATTGACTTAATTCTATATTAAGGATAAAATATTTTTGAATAATTATTAAATGTTAAAACCAATCCTATGCGAATAAAAAGGAAATAAAAGGGAAAAATATTTAATAAACAATTATTCAAAAAGATGCAAAATTTAATTTAAAGTAAAAACAAAAGAAGGAGAGGAGTAAAGTAACAATGAAAGAAAATTTAAGAAAAGGGAACAGAGGAATTACATTAATTGCACTAGTAATTACAATTATCATTTTGTTAATATTAGCAGCTGTAACAATAGGAGCCTTGTCAGGAGATAATGGAATACTAAAAAATGCGGCAGATGCAAAACAGGAAACAGAAAAGGCACAAATAATAGAACAAGCAAAAATAGACATATTAGGAAAACAGGCAGATAATACAAGTGCAGAATTAGAAAAGAACGAAATAAAGGAAGTGTTAGATATATATTTTAAAGAAGTGCCAGAAGATTTCACATCAGATACAGTATTAACAACAAAAGAAGAATATGGAAATTATGAAATAACAGTATCAGAAATATATGGAGGAAAAATAGAAGAAGCAGGATTAACAGTAGGAGATATGACAGAAGAGCAAAAGAAAGAATTAATAGGAAAATATGTAACAAATTATGAACCTGCAAGTAATAATGCAATAGTAACAGAAGAAGGAATACCAGGAAAGTGGATGATATTTAATATAGATGATGAAAATATCTATTTAATAGCAAGTGATTATATAAATACAGATTATTGTCCAACAAAAAATGGAGCAACCGTAACTAAAAGTAGTAGTTATCCAAGAGGAGCAAGTTTTTCTGGAGTATATAATCAATACGCAGGTTCATCAGATGTAACACAAGTAGGCAAAGAATTAAATTATGATTATTTCCTAAATCCAGAAAAAGCATATACAAGTACAAGTAGTAATATGAAAGCAGTAGCATATATGTTAGATACAAACGCATGGAGTGGTTTTAGAGAAGAAGGAGTAGCAGAATATGCAATAGGAGGACCAACAATAGAACTATTATTTGAAGCATATAATAAAGCACATCCAGATGACGAATATCCAAATGGAAAATATAAAGCAAGAGCAAAAAGTGCTAAAGGATACGAAATAAGTACAGATGGAGGAGAAGAAGGAGGAAACACATGGAGTAATTATATAACAAGTAGTGCAGATTATTTAGATAGTGACCCAACATTTGTAATAAATTCTACTGCTAACGCATATGGAATGTGGCTTGCCAGTCCGTCTGCTAATCATGCTAACGATGTTATGCTTGTGCGCTTTGGCGGCACTGTGAACTACATCACCTATAGCCTTACTGACTATGGGTTCCGTCCGCTAGTTTGTCTAGAGTCTAGAATCGAGTTAAAAAAGACAGGAGAAAATATATATGAAATAATCAAATAAAATACAAAAATAACAATATAAGTGGTGCTAACAGGCCTCGTGTCTGTTAGCACATGAAAATATAGAGGTGTTGGAAATGGGAGTAGTAAGTATGGCAAAAGATATAATATTAAAGTAGTGCATTTAAAGTGTACTACTTTTTATTTTACTACTAAGCTCTTACCTTATTTTAAAAAGAATTACGAATATTACTTGAAAAACAAGCAAGTTTGATATAAAATGGTATTGCAAATTAGAAAAAAGCACATAATAAAATAAATAAAATTAGGAGGGATTCTATATGAATAAAAAAACAGTAAGAGATATCGATTTGAAAGGAAAAAAAGTATTTGTAAGATGTGACTTCAATGTACCAATGGACGAAAACCAAAACATAACAGACAACACAAGAATAGTTGCAGCATTACCAACAATAAAATATTTATTAGAACAAAACTGTAAAATAATATTAGCATCACATTTAGGAAGACCAAAAGGAGAATTCAAACCAGAATACTCATTAAAACCAGTAGCAAAAGAATTATCAAAATTATTAAATAAAGAAGTAATAATGGCAAATGATGTAATAGGAGAAGATGCAATGAAAAAAGCATCAGAGCTAAAAGAAGGAGAAATCCTATTACTAGAAAATGTCAGATTCCATAGAGAAGAAACAGACAATGACCCAGAATTCGCAAAAAAACTAGCATCTATGGCAGAAGTATTTGTAAATGATGCATTTGGAACAGCACATAGAGCACACGCATCAACAGCAGGAATAGCAGACTATTTACCAGCAGTAGCAGGATTCTTGATTGAAAAAGAATTAAAATTCCTAGGAGAAGCAATAAATAATCCAGAAAGACCACTAGTAGCAATATTAGGAGGAGCAAAAGTATCTGATAAAATAGGAGTTATAGATAACCTACTAGAAAAGGTAGACACATTAATGATAGGTGGAGGAATGACATATACATTCTTCAAAGCACAAGGATATGAAGTAGGAAAATCAATTTGTGAACTAGACAAATTAGATTTAGCAAAAGAATTAATGGAAAAGGCTAAAAACAAAGGAGTAAAATTAATGCTTCCAGTTGATACGAAAGTAGGAAAAGAATATAGTGCAGATACAGAAAGCAAAACAGTAAAAAGTACAGAAATTCCAGCAGACTGGGAAGGATTAGATATAGGAGAAGAAACAATAAAACTATATAGTGAAGAACTACAAAAAGCAAAAACAGTTATATGGAATGGACCTTTAGGAGTATTTGAATTTCCACAATTTGCAATAGGAACAAATGCAATAGCAAAAGTATTAGCAGATTTAGATGCAACAACAATAATTGGAGGAGGAGATTCAGCAGCAGCTGTTAAAAAAGCAGGATTAGAAGATAAAATGACACATATATCAACAGGTGGAGGAGCATCACTAGAATTTATAGAAGGAAAGAAATTACCAGGAATAGAATGTTTAATGGACAAATAATTATTAATAAAAGGAAAGGAAAAGCCTATGAGAAGAAAAGTAATCGCAGGAAACTGGAAAATGAATATGTTGCCAGATGAAACAATCACATATATAGATAAATTAGCAGAATTAGTAAAAGACACAGAAAGTGAAGTAATTTTATGTGTTCCATACACAGATTTATTTTATGCTTTATTAACAGCACAAAATACAAACATAAAAATAGGAGCACAAAATATGCACTTTGAAGAAAAAGGAGCATATACAGGAGAAGTATCACCAAAAATGTTAAAATCAATAAATGTAGAATATGTAATAATAGGACATTCAGAAAGAAGACAATATTTTAATGAAACAGACGAAGCTGTAAATAAAAAGATAAAATCAGCATTTGAATATGGATTAAAACCAATAGTATGTGTTGGAGAAACATTAGAACAAAGAGAATCAGGAAAAACAACAGAAGTCATCACAAAACAAACAGAGCTAGCATTACAAGGTTTAACTGCAGAACAAGTAGAAAACACAATAATAGCATATGAGCCAATATGGGCAATAGGAACTGGAAAGACAGCAACAAGTGAAGACGCAAACAATTCAATAAAAGATATTAGAAACAAAATTGCTCAAAATTATGGACAAAACGTAGCAGATAGAGTTATAATACAATATGGCGGAAGTGTAAAAGCCAAAAATGCCAAAGAATTATTTAGTATGTCAGACATTGATGGAGGGCTAGTTGGAGGAGCAAGTTTAGACGTGCAAGAATTCTCTAATATAGTAAATTACAATAAATAATTTGGGCAAAAGTTGAAAAATAATTACAATTTTGGCTACGTCAAACTTCATTTGAAATTTAATCAACGTACACACGTACGCCTCATAAATTTCAAACTTGTTTTCCTTGCC
>CAJFJY010000008.1 GCA_904384205.1 uncultured Clostridia bacterium
TACATCCTTTTTTCTTCTTCTTCATAAACTTTTGACATCTTAAAAACCTCCTAAAATTTTGATGTTTTTATATTACATCTCATTTTAGAAGGTTTCAATACGTCTTTTTGTTGACCGCTTACCAAAGGATAAATTTTTTAAAAAGAAAATTTGGCGTAGATTTAGGTGAGTTTATGCTGATTTTTACATCTACGCAATAGGAAGTGTGGATGTGAGAATTGTTGTTAATTAACTAATAAACAAAGATATGTAATTATAAATTTTTATTTTAAGAATAAATCTTTGGCTTTTATTGCAGAGAAAATGAATTCAAATATTAATGCAGTTGAACAGTTAAAAATAAGAGGTTTATTAAGTTTAAGAAGATATATGGAGGAAAAATAATTATATGGAAAAAACAAAATTTTATGAATTATTAGTAAAGGCAAGACACGATGAAACAACACTTATATTTGTTATAGATAAGATTATGCCAAAAATAAATAAATGTTCACAAGATGAAGATGGAAATATAGATGAAGAATTAAAAAGTCATTTGATTGAACATGCAATTAAAGTAATTAAAAATAAGAAATTAGCAGATAAACTAGCGAAAAATTAAAAAAATAAAAAAATTTTTAATTTGCCCATAAAATTTTCAATTTTCAATTGTTGTTAATAGTAGGAAACAAAAAATTTCTACTTTTGATAGCACATTGAAAATTGAATATGGGTTCATTAAAAACGTTCTATTATGGGAGCTAGTTTAAATGAGGATACAGAACCTCATACTTAAATATAAGTTAGCCACTTATAAGGCGAAGATCGTAATAGTTATAATGATACACTTGCATAGCCTTAACTCATCGTATAGGGTGCAACTCGGCTGCTAGCGGAGTGGTGGGATTCCAGTGAATGATTTAGCTAGTCATTGTTAATGAAGTAAAAATAAAAAATGCAATTGATTTGAATTAAAAAATAAAGTTGGAGGTATAAAAATGTTAGACAAAATTGCGATGATAACATTTTTAGTAATATATATAATTTTTCTAATTATTACTATTTTTATGTATTTAGTAATAGTAGGTGCAAGTAAATGCAAAACAGAAGAAGAAAGAAGATTTGAAGATGAAGAACAAATGAATTATTTAAGAAATTATAAGAATGGAGGTAAAACTAAAAATGAATAAATTACCTAGTACATTAACTAAAAATCAAGCTATTGCCTTTGCAGTAGTAGCTTTTAATAATTTTATAAATTCAGGAAATACGAGTTGTTTTGATATTTCCACCATAGAAACTTTTTATACTGGAGCAATGGAGGCTCATAATAAAAGTTTGGTTGTGGAATTTGCAAATGACTTGAAAGAAAGTCATCCAGAAAAAATGAAAATAAATATTGAAGAAATTTAGGATATAACAGAAGCCGATATAGTTAATATATCGGTTTTTTGAATAAAAAAATTTTTTGTACATAGTTATTGAATATGAGGTGTTTATAAATGAAAAATGAAGATAAAAATACTTGTACAGAAGATAAGAAATGCAACGAAATAAACTTCTCTGTTGCCTTTAAAAAGGATGGAGATAGTTTCCAAAGTATTATGGAAAAAATTTTAATGAGTAAAATAACTAAAAATATACAAGAACCTTGATATTTTAGCAAAAGTACGTTATAAATATATCAGGGTGTTTATAATGGTTAGGAGGCTATTTTGAACATCGTAAAAGAAAATAATCAAGAATATAAGGCTGCAATTTATATTCGATTAAGTAAGGAAGATGGTGATAGAGAAGAAAGCGAGAGTGTTACAAATCAAAGAAAAATCTTAAAAGCATTTGCAAAAGAAAATAAATACAAAATTTATGATGAATATGTTGATGATGGATATACAGGAACAAATTTCAATAGACCAGATTTTAAAAGAATGATAAAAGACATTGAAAATAAAAAAGTAAATATGGTAATTACAAAAAGTTTATCAAGACTTGGTAGAGATTACATAGAAACAGGAAGGTATATTGAAACTTATTTTCCAGAAAATGAAGTAAGATATATTGCAATATTAGATGATGTAGATACATTTTTAGATAGAAATTGCGATACAGTAGCATTTAAAAATATTATGAATGACTATTATGCAAAAGAAACTTCTAAAAATATTAAGAAAACCAAAAACAAAAAGAAGTTAGAAGGCTTTTACTATACATCTTATGCTCCATTTGGATATAGAAAAGTTAGTAAATCAGGAAATCTCGAAATTGATGAAGTACAAGCAGAGATTGTAAAACGAATATATAACTTATTTCTTGAAGGCAAAGGAACATATCAAATAGCAACGTTATTAACAAAAGAAGGTATAGAACCTCCTGGATTACAGATGAAAATGACATGTGTAGTAAATAATATAACAAACACAACAGATAAGTGGAATCATAATACAGTTAGAAGAATTTTATCTAATCAAATATATATTGGAAATTGTGTCCAAAACAAAAATAAAAAGATTAGTTATAAGAGTAAAAAAATGATTTCATTACCAGAAGAGGAACATACAATAACTAAAAATCATCATAAAGCTATAATTCCAATTGAAAAATGGGAATTAGTACAGAAAATGCTTGGAGTACACAAAAACGCTAAAATTAGAGAAACTGATGTTATGTTCAAAGGTTTATTATATTGTTCACATTGTAATAATAGGCTTTCTATTAGAACAAAAGTAGATCATAATAAATCAGGAGATGTAACAAGAAGGTATATCTATTGTGGTACAGCTAGCAAAAAGATTTCTAATAAGCCTTGTTATACAAGATATATAAAATATGATATTTTTGAAGAACAGGCTCTTTCTAAAATTGCAGAAACATTAGAAATGTATATAAATTCAAATGCTTTTAAAAATGAAGATGCTTTGAGAAAAATACTAGAATCGCAAAGTAATAAAGGTAGTATTTTAAAAAAGATAGAAAAACTAAATAAAGATTTGGAAAAAGTTAATAAGAAAATAAGCACATTATATAATGATAAACTAAATGGATTATTGGAGGAACAAGATTTTAAACTTTTTTCAGATGGTTTAGTTAATGAACGCCATAGAATTGAAAAAATCTTAAAAGAAACTGAACTAGAATTAGAAAGTTTTGAAGAAGATTCTACAAATAATAGAATAAAATCAGACATGCAGAAATTTATAAAAAAATTATCTAAAAGTAAAGAGTTCAATAAAGAAACCATTAATCAATTAGTTAATAGAATTGAAATAGATAAAGATAATAATGCTGTAATATATTTTAATTTTTATGAATTAAATTGTATTGGAGGACAAATAGAAGATGTCAAACAAGCAAGTAATTTATAATGTAGGAATGTATTTAAGGCTAAGTAAAGATGATGGTGATGATATTGAAAGTGAAAGTATAACTAATCAAAGAAAATTAATTAAAGACTATATTAATAAAAATGAAAATATGAAACTATATGATGAATATGCTGATGATGGATATAGTGGAGCAAATTTTAATAGACCAGATTTTCAAAGATTACTAAAAGATATTGAAAGCAAGAAAATTAATATGGTTATAACCAAAAATTTAGCAAGATTAGGTAGAAACTATATCGAAACAGGTAATTATATAGAAAAATATTTTCCAGATCATAGAGTTAGATATATTGCACTATTAGATAATATTGATAATTTTAAAGAAAGTGTTAGTAATGATTTTGTTCCAATTAAATCAGTATTTAATGAAAAACATTGTAGAGATACATCTATTGCAGTAAAGAAAACTAAAAGAAGAAAAATGGAGGAAGGATTTTATGCTTGCAATACAGCACCTTTTGGCTATAAAAAGGATCCTGATACTCCTGGAAAACTGATAATAGATATCGATGCCAGTAAAACAGTAAAGAAAATTTTTGATTTGAAATTAAAAGGATATACTGCAAATGAAATCGTTAAATATTTAGACAAAAATAAATATGTTACACCAGCTGAATATATGAAAATTAGAGGGCAAGAACATATTGAAAATAAAAATTTATGGCGAAGAAGTACAGTAAATAGAATTTTGTGTAATAAGGTTTATCTAGGGCATTGTGTAAGAGGAAAGACACAAAACATTAGTTATAAATCTAAAGACAGAATTTTTGTTAAAAGAAATGACTTTATAATTACTAAAAATACTCATGAACCAATAATATCAGAGGAAGTATTTGAAAAAGTACATGATACTAAAAAATATGGAGCAGTAAAAGAGTATAATGAAACAAACTATCTTTTAAAAGACTTAATTTATTGTAAAAATTGTGGCAAGAAACTTATTTTTAAGAAAGTAAGAAAAAGAGTTGTTATTTATTGTAGGAATCATGATGAAAACCCTAAATTATGCAACAATAATTGTAGATTAGATTATTTTACAATTGAAAACAAAGTATTTGAATATATATCTAATATGTATAAGGAATACTTAAAAAATAATAGGGTAAAGGACAACCTTTATAAAAAATATACCGAAAATGTTATTAAAGTTTTAGAGGAAGATTTAAAACAATTAAATATATCTTTAGGTCAGATTAACTTTAGAATAACATCATTATATAATCAAAGATTGTCAGAGAAAGTAAGCGAAGATGATTACAAAAATAGATATAATACTCTTATTGAACAAAGAAAAGATTTATCAGATAATATTGCTGATAAGGAAAAAGAAATTAAAAAAGAAAAGAATAAATTAAATACTTTAAATGAAAAGAAATCGATTCTAAAGAAAATTGAAAGACTTGATAAAAAGGATTTTAAAAATGTAAATTTTGAGGAATTGATAGAAAAAATTGAAGTATTAAAAAAAGAAATACAAGTTAATTTTAACTTTGCAGAAGTAGGAAAATTTAAAGTCTAGTGTCTAAATTGTACACTCTATGATTACAATGTACAAAAATAGCACAAATATTTTCCTACTCGCAATTGAATTTCATAAATTAAAAAATAAAAAAAATTGAAAATAAAAATTTTCAATTTTAAAATTTAGAATTTTTTGTGTCTTAATTGTACCTTATAATCATTTGCAGAATTTACACAAATTGCTTTTAGCATTTCATCTACTGTTAAAGTTTCTCTTGTATCAAGCCATATTTGAGAACCACCCATAGAAGCAGCGTTTTCACTACAAGGAACTTGATCTCCCAATGATATTTTGCCATTTGCTAAAGATTCCATAATTAATAATATACTCATAACTTTGGTAACTGAAGCAGGTCTTAATTGCTCATGAACATTATGAGAATACAATACTTGACCTGTTGTTTGTTCAATCAATATAGCTGATTCAGACTCTAAATTAAGAGGGTTATTTTCATCAGTAGAGCTATTTGTCTCTAGTGTATTGGAATTTTCGTTTGAAGAATTTGTAGTATTTGAAGTATTGTTAATGTTTGAATTAGTACTTACACTAGAATTATTTGTACCTTGATTTATTGCATTTGTAATATTAGAAGTATTAGAGTTAATTGAAGAGTTTGAATTATTATTTGAAATATTAGTATTGTTAGATGTATCATTTAGTGGCGTGCTTGTAGAAGACCATACATAAACACTATCATCAGCAAAACAAGGAACAGTTATTGAAAATAGAATAACTAAAATTAAAAAAATCGTAAAAGAAAATTTTATTGGTTTCATAAAATTTCATTCCTTTCTAGCTTTACTTAAAAGGCATATATAAGAAAAAATCTTTCAAACTAATATACCTTTGTCAACCTATAAATGTAGTTACTATACTAAATAATAATAACCATTTATTAAAATATATTGCCTACATTCCCAAAAAAGAACTTGACAAAGTTTATTCAAACAATATATTATGAAATAAACTCGGAGAAAATAGATATACTAATTTAAGAGAGGTATATCTATGACAGAAAAGGAAATTTTAATAAAATGGAGACAAGGCTTAAGTAAGCAATTATTAGCTAAAATATATAGAAGAGAATATAATCAAAGAATAAAAATAATAAGATCAAGTGTAAGACATAGACATGATGGTAAATTGATAACTAGATATGAAGCTTTAAGTTATGTAGAAAAAATAATATATAATGAATTAAAAAAGAAAAATTTATAATGCAATAGGAGAAATAAAATGGTAAAAATTTTTTTATTAGAAGATGACAAAATAATTTCTTCAAGTGTAACTTATTATTTACAGGGGAAAGGTTTTAAAGTAGAAACAGCAAGCAATATAAAACAGGGACTAGAAAAAGTCAAAAATCAAGATTTTAATTTAGCTTTACTAGATATCACATTACCCGATGGAAATGGATATGAGTTTTATAGAAATTTAAAAGAAATTCAAGATATACCTGTAATCTTTTTAACAGCCTTAGATGAAGAAGAAGATATTATAAAAGGATTTGATATTGGTGCAGATGATTATATAACAAAACCTTTTCATACAGGAGAATTATTATCAAGAATAAGAAATGTATTAAGGCATATCAAAAAGGAAGAAAAAGAAACCATTATAAGAATAGATAATATAGAATTAAATGAAACAAATGGTATAGTAAAGAAAGATGGAAAAGAAATAGAACTTACAGCTTTAGAATATAAAATACTTGTAATGTTATTTGAAAATAGAGGAAGAGTAATTTCAAGAGAACAAATCTTAGCAAATATTTGGGATGAAAGTGGCAACTTTGTAAATGATAATACATTAACTGTATATATAAAAAGATTAAGAGCTAAAATAGAAAATGATACTGATAACCCTAATATCATAAAAACTATTAGAAGATTAGGTTATAAAATAGGAAATTAATTTTAATACAAAAATAATGGAGAATTAAGGTTGAAAAATGATTATGAAAAGTAAATATAAAACGAAGAAAATAATTTTAATTACTATAATCTTAGTATGTATGTTTATAGCGATAATTCTTACTTTTTTACATATAGAAAAATTATATAAAGAAGAAATATATAATTATTATAATCAGATTATTGGAATTGTATCAGAAAAATATCCTGATTTGGAAGATAAAATTATAAGAGAGATATTTATTTCTCCAAAAACAATAAATGAAGATTATCTAAAAAATTACGGAATAGAAAAAACAGAAATTGATATTCCAAATAGTGTCACAAGTCTAATTTTCAACAATTTATTATATATAGTTATTATAGTTAGTATAGCCATAATTTGCATTTTAATTGTTTTTATATATTATCAAAAAAAGCAAATAAAAGATATGCAAAAACTTGATGAATATTGTAAGAAAATAATAAAAGGAGAAGATTCATTAGAGCTAAAAAGCGAAGACGAGGGACTAGAAAGTATTTTAAAAAATGATATATATGACATGACAATGTTATTAAGAGAAAAAAATAGTAACTTAAACAAAAACAACAAAGATTTTGAAAAATTGATTGCAGATATATCGCATCAGCTAAAAACACCTTTAACATCTTTAAATCTATTAAATGACCTATTATATACAGATTTACCAGAAAATAAGAAAAAAGAATTTCTTGATAGCTCATCTAAAGAGCTAGAGAAAATTCATTGGCTTGTAAAAACCTTATTAAACATTGCAAAACTTGATTCTAAGACATTAGTTTTACAAAAAAGTAATCATAATTTGAGAGAAATGTTAGAAGAAATCAAGAAAAATTTCAAAGCTATGTACGAAGCATATAATACTAAAATTATTTTAAATATAAATTCAGATTGTAATATATATTGTGATAAGAAATGGACAGAAGAAGCAATTTCTAATATTATAAAAAATGCAATTGAACATGGTTCAAAAAATATAAATATAACATCAGAAGAAAATCGAATTTTTACTCAAATTGAAATTTCTGATGATGGGGAAGGTATTTCAGAGAAAGATATCAATCATATTTTCGATAGATTTTATAAATCTGAAAATAGTAAAGAAGAAAGTTTAGGATTAGGTCTTGCTTTTTGTAAGAGTATTATAAATAACCAAGATGGTGAAATAAAAGTAAAAAGTGAAAAGAATGTAGGAACTAAGTTTATTATAAAATTATATAAATAAACCAGATAGTAGTTGATTTAAATATATATTTATGCTATTATGTAAATATAAAAAACGTATAAAGGGAGGACAAATTAATGACAGGGAAGTTTGTAGCAATAATATTTTTTGTTGGCGCAATTATTGCAGCATATATCGGCTGTAATCAGCTGATATGGCTAAGAAAAAATCAACGGTTTGATATAAATCAAACAAAAGAAGAAATTGAAGATTTTTACTTATTGCGACAAATGAAGAAGATAGGAATAATAATAGCTTTTCTAATAACAGCATTATTTTTGCTAATAGCATCTTTTTTGTCAAATTGAAAACCTAGCGGTTGCACTTTTTTGTGTAACCGCTTTTAACATTACAGAAAATTGCATTTCCAATAATGATCCTATATTTGTCAAAGTCATTTTAGAGTCATTTTAAAATTGTATTATATAATAAAGAAAAAATATAGATGAACAGAAAAATTGCCTTGCAATTTTTCGCGTCGACAAATCTTATACGCTTCTTGCTAGACCTTAAATTTATGTAACAAATATTAAAAAGTAGAGAAAAGGTCTAGCGAAGCTAGATGTGTCCCTTAATTTTAAATTAAAATATTCAAAATTAAGAATAATTAAATAGGAGGTAAAAATAGGATGGAAATTTTAAAAGTTCAAAACTTAACTAAAAAATATGGCAAAAAAGATACTGAAGTAGTAGCATTAGATAATGTTTCTTTTTCAGTAGAAAAAGGAGAATTTGTTGCAATTGTTGGAGCATCTGGAAGCGGAAAATCAACATTGTTACATTTAATAGGAGGTGTAGATAAACCAACATCTGGGAAAGTATTTATAGATGGAACAGATATTTATAGTTTAAATAATGATAAACTAGCAATATTTAGAAGAAGACAAGTTGGACTTATATACCAGTTCTATAATCTAATTCCAATTCTAAATGTAAAAGAAAATATAACATTACCATGTGATTTAGATGGTCAAAAAATAGATGAAAAATATTTTAATGAACTAATATATATATTAGGGTTAGAAAATAGAATAAATCATTTGCCAAATCAACTATCAGGAGGTCAACAGCAAAGAGTTTCAATCGGTAGAGCTATGATGAACCATCCTGCAATAGTTTTAGCAGATGAGCCAACTGGAAATTTAGACAGTAAGGCTTCAAGAGAAATTATAGATTTATTAAAAGCATCAAACAAGAAATATAAGCAAACTCTTATAGTAATCACTCATGATGAAAAAATTGCATTAGAAGCAGATAGAATAATAACTATTCAAGACGGAAAACTTGTGAAAGATGAAAGAAAATAGGAGGGAAGTTTGATGAAAATATTAAATCGAATAACTGTGCAAAACCTTAAGATGAATAAAAAAAGAACAATTGTCACAATTATAGGAATAGCACTTTCAGTAGCTCTAATATGTGCTGTTACATCATTTGCTGTTAGTTTTCAAAAAGCTATGGTTGATAGAGAGATAAAAACATCCGGAAACTGGCATATTAGTATAAATGATATAGCTCAGGAAAATTTAAAATATATAGAAAACAATGTTAAGGTTAAGCAATTAGCATATAATCAAGAAATTGGATATGTGCAACTTAAAAATTCTGAAAACGAAAATAAACCATATGGATATATAGAAGCATTAGATGAAACATCTTTAAACAATATGGGATTAATGTTAACAGAAGGAAGATTACCAGAAAACGAAAATGAAATTTTAATACCAGAACATTTAGAAGCAAATGGTCATGTAGATTATAACATAGGAGATAAAATTACTTTTAACGTAGGAAATAGGATGATTGAAGGAGAAAAATTGAATCAAAATAATCCATATTATACAGATGAAGACATACAATTTCAATTAGAAAATAATATGATGACAGAAGAAAATATATTAGCTCAAAAAGAAACTTTTACACCAATAGAGAGCAGAGAATATACAGTTGTAGGAATTATAGAGAGACCAGATTTTGAACCTTATTCCGCTCCTGGATATACAATGGTTACAAAACTTGATAAGCTCGAAGAAGGTAAAAGTATAGGAATAACAATTTTGTTAAAAAATCCTTCTGATGCATATGATTTTGTACAATATTTAGAAGACGATTTACAAATCTCAAATGTAAATACAAATAGTAGCTTACTAGAATATTTAGGAGTTTTTGGAAGCAATGGAACTATAACTTTTGTAATTGGAATAATTACAGTTGTAATCGTAATAATATTGTTAACATCTGCATTTGTAATTAGCAATAGTTTTAATATATCTTTAACAGAAAAAACGAGAGAACTAGGAATGATTGCAAGTGTTGGTGCAACTTCAAAACAAATTAGAAAAAGCATATTTTTCGAAGGTGCAATTCTTGGACTTATATCAATTCCGCTGGGTATAATTATTGGAGTAGGAGCAATTGGAATAGTACTATTTATTGTAAATAATATCATAAATAGTGGTGTAGAGCCTTTAATCGATAACTTTAATCTTACTTTAGTAATATCTTGGCCTGCCATAGTAATAGCAATATTGATTTCTATTATAATGATTGCCATTTCTTTAATAAGACCAAGTATTAGAGCAGGAAGAATTTCACCAATAGATGCGATAAGAGAAAAATCAGATATTAAAATCACAAATAGACAATTGAAAAAACAAAAAAAGAATGGAAATAAAATAAAAGAATACAAAATTACTAAAAAATTATTTGGAATTGAAGGCGTTATTGCTAGAAAGAATTTTAATAGAAGTAAAAAGAAATACAGAACAACCATATTCTCAATATTTTTAAGCATAGTTCTATTTATTTCTATGACATCTGTTATGGATAGTTTATTTTCAGTATCTTCATTAAGAGTACAAGAAACGGGATATAATTTAAGAGTATATTCAGGAACAGATAATAACAATGAAGCCGAAGAGTATTTCTCAAAAATAGAAAAATTGGATGGAATAAAAGAATACGCTATAATTTCAACTGCAGAAATAGGAATAAATCAAGACATAATAAATCCTGACTCATCATTTTATTCTGATATTATGTATTTATATGCTTTAAATGATGAATGTTATAACAATTATATAAAAGAGTTAGGATTACAATATAATGATATAAAAGATAAAGCTATTTTGTATGATACAAGAGTTATGCGAGTTCAAGAAGATAACAAAATAAGAAGATTTGATTGTAATTTACTAAATGTAAATGAAGGAGATTATATAGATTATGGAACACTTGACGAAAACCATGATTTACATATTGATGGAAAAATACAAATTGGAGTAAGAACAACTAAATTACCAATGGATAGTATTTTTGCTGATAATACAGCACCTGTTTTAATAGTTTCAAATGAGTTTATGAAAAAATTTGATTATACAGTCGATATAATGTATATAGATGCAAAAGATCCATATGAACTTCAAAACGAAATTGCTAATATAGATTATGATAATAATGGTAACATATATAATTTTGAAGAACAGGCAAGAGCGGATAATAATATGAGTTTGATTATATCAATTTTCCTTTATGGATTTATTGCAGTAATATCAGTTATTGGAATTACAAATATATTTAATACTGTAACTACAAATATGGCTTTAAGAAATAGAGAGTTTGCAATTTTAAAATCAATTGGAATGACAAGTAAAGAATTTAAGAGAATGATAAATTACGAAAGTTTTATATATGGAATAAAAGCTTTAATATTTGGACTTCCAGTTGGAGTATTGTTATCATATTTGATCTATAACATAACAGGAACAGTATATGAGACAGAGTATCATTTACCAATAAGTGCAATTATTATTTCAATTATATTTGTTTTTGTAATAATATTTATCACTATGCAATATTCAGCAAGAAAGACTAAAAATCAGAATATTATAGAAACAATTAGAAAAGAAAATATTTAACCTGTTGTATAAAAATAGTAAAAATGTATTTAATAATTGACATAAATTGTATCAGGATATATAATGAGAGCATATAATTAAAGTTATATGTTCTCTTTACATTTTTTAGAAGGAGGAGCTTATGAAGAAAGAAAATCGGACAGAGACTGTAAGTATGATAATTAAAACATTGAAAAACCTTAAAGATAAAAAGGTAGATGAATTAATGAGAAAAGGAAAGAAAAAGGAATTAAAGAAAATAGTGAAATGTATTGATTATTCTTTCCTAAATTCATACTTTAAGAAAGAAATACTGTTAGATATTGAAATCAATGAAATTCCTAAAGAATATCTCTTAGAGTTAGTAGTGTTTTTACATGGCAATCCACATAGTGACATATATATTCTAAGGAATTATAAAGAATTGCAAAAAGCATTACAAGATTCTGGAGGAGAACTAGAAAATAAAATTGCTAAAAAAATGAAAAGCAAAAACCTAAACGAAATAAGTTTAAAGAAATTGTTGGCAAAGTAAAGAGAGCAAAGGCTAGTAGCAAATATGGTTATTAGCCTTTAAAATTTTTTTATATAAGAAAAATTATTTTAAATTGGCTTTAAATATATTTTCTCATATACAACAAAGTTAGGCTTCTTATACATCATATGGATTTTCAATTAAATCTTTCCAATACTTTTTAGGCATAAATTGCATTTGGCATCTAGGATTCTTTCTTTCCTTTATAGCAATTGTTTTAAAAAACATTTTCCATAAATCTTGATATTTTTGTTCTTCTAAAGTAATTTCTGGAATGTGAATATCTTGATTTTCTACTATTGTATAATCTTTTCCATTATATAAAAAGTACAAATTCCTATTTTTATCATGAATAATAAAGTTTTGAGAAGGAAGCCTTCGTATAAAATGCTGTCCCAAAGGTTCAATAATATTATTATCTGGATGAACTTGTGCATAAAAAATATTTTCTCCAACTTCTATAAATCTAAGAAGACCTTTTAGTTTATGACATTCAGAAAGAGCTTTTCTCCTCATACTAATAACTTTGTAAACATAAGAAACAGTGATCATAGTATTAATTTTAGGACCTATATCAAATCCTTCACATATATATTTTAATATATTCATTTCTTTCTCTTTTTCATCTGATAAAAAGGCATAAAAGCTATTATATAGAACTTCATAACCAATATTGTTATTTATTCCGTTAAATACTCTTTCAGATTTTGTATAGTCTGTATCAATGTACATCGTTTTATCTAAAAAATTAGGACTATATGTTTTTTCATCATATATCTTTTGTGGTAGAAATTTATTTGAATAACA
The DNA here is from genome assembly GCA_904384205.1 of uncultured Clostridia bacterium. Taxonomy (GTDB): domain Bacteria; phylum Bacillota; class Clostridia; order TANB77; family CAG-508; genus CAG-269. The sequence continues at coordinate 13,280 of CAJFJY010000008.1, forward strand.
CTGAAAAACTATATTCAAAAAACCATTAAATGTCCCATCATAAATTATTGTTTGATTTATAAGCTTCCAGTTAGACATTTTATCTTATCCTCCTTAGTAGGTTGTAATTTATCAAATAGTGATAATTGCTTGTATTCCATTTTAGGAACATCTTGCCTTTCTAAATAAAGTAAATTAGTTTCTATAAAACTAGGATTAAATTTATAAACATCAGTATAATATTTTCCTTTACAAGTTATAAAATACTTAGCTCTTTTTAAAACAACACCTAAATGCTTTAAATTATCAAAATTAAGTTCGAAATTTCTTCTTGCTTTAATGATCTTTTTAGCTGATATAACACCAATTCCAGGAATCCTAAGTAAAGTGAAAAAGTCAGCTTTATTAATTTCAATCGGAAATTTATCAATATTTCTTAAAGCCCAATCACATTTAGGGTCTAATAAAGTATTAAAATTAGGATGCGATTCATTTAGTAACTCATCGGCTGTAAAACCATAAAATCTTAATAACCAATCTGCTTGATATAATCTATTTTCACGAAGAAGGGGAGGGGATTCTAAACTAGGTAAATTCTTGTCATTATTAATAGATACATAAGCAGAATAATAGACTCTTTTTAAATTTATTTTTTTATACAAACTTTCTGAAAGTTTTAGTATTTTTAAATCACTTTCATTTGTGGCACCAACAATTAATTGAGTAGTTTGCCCAGCAGGAACAAAGTGCTTTTTAAATTTAGATTTATCAAGAGTATTTATTTTAATATTGTCAGATATATATTTCATAGGAGTTAATATTCCTGTTTTTTCTTTTTGGGGAGCAAGTAGTTTTAAGCTTTCATTAGATGGTAATTCTATATTAATACTCATTCTATCTACTAATACACCAAGTTTATCGATTAATTCTTTGCTACATCCAGGTATAGTTTTGCAATGAATATATCCATTAAAATTATATTCATTTCTTAATATACTGACAGTTTGTATAATTTGTTCCATAGTATAATCAGGATTACGAATAACGGCAGAACTTAAAAACAAACCTTCTATATAATTTCTTTTGTAAAAGTTAATCGTTAAATCTGCAACTTCGCGCGAAGTAAAGGTGGCTCTTGGAACATCATTTGATGAACGATTAATACAATATTTACAATCATATATACAGCTATTAGTAAATAATATTTTTAAAAGTGAAATACATCTACCATCAGCACCCCAGCTATGACAAATACCTGAAAAATGACCATTTCCAATTCCACTATTTACATTTTTCCTTTTGCTTCCACTTGAACTGCAAGAAGCATCATATTTAGCAGAATCCGCTAAAATTTTTAATTTATCAAATATATCCATATAATCATCTCCAAACATTTGTGTGATTATATCATTAATAAAAGCAATTGTCAAACATTTATTCGAACAAATTTGCATTTTTAATGATTCTGTGATAAAGTTGTTTCGAATATGGAAATATAAAAATAAAAAATTATTAAAAACTTATAGTATTGAATATTAAAGATTGGATGAAAAATTATGGAGATAAGCAAAGATTTACTAAAAGCATTGTTTGGATGTTCAGTAACACAAAGAATTAAAGATGTAAAACAACCAAGTGGTGGTTATATTAATCCAAAAGAAATGGAAATTATTGAAATGGGAGAAGGCATAGATTTTTTAAATCCAGAAGAAAATGTTCATGCAACTCTTGTAGGATTATCTGTAGATTATTTGACACGATTTATGTCTGGAACACCTGTTGAAGCAGCATTTTATATTAGTTCGTTGGGAGCTAGGTTAATAAAAGAGCAAAAAAATGCACAAAAACTTTTAGAAGGAATTAAAGGTTTAGACAATAATTCTATTGTTAATTCAGTAAAATTATCTGGATATGATGTATGTGCTCGCACTGGTATTATGGGATATCGACCAGTAAATGAAATAGAGCCAGATATTTCAACGATTACTAATATTCGCACAATGGTTGAGCGTTCATTAAAATTTTTGGAAAAATATGGTCCAAAAGTTCTTGATGGTTTTACTTTTGAAGGAGGCTATACTAATATTGTTAGTAGTGGGGATGGAGATTTTACTACATCTGACACATTGTGGGATTTTAAGGTATCAAAATTGAAACCAAAAAAGGAACATACTTTACAACTACTTATGTATTGGCGTATGGGATTGCATTCTATACATCCAGAATTTAAAGATATAAAATATCTTGGAATTTACAATCCTCGTTTAAACATTGTATATCAACTTGCTGTGGATAAAATTTCGTCCTATATTATTTCTAAGGTTGAAAATGAGATTATCGGATATAATTAAATCAAAGGAAGTAAAGAAATCAAAAATATTGATAGAATTTTTTAAAGCACTGTCTTATATATCCATATGCAAATTCGTAGATTTTACCTGCGGATTTGCATATGTCATGACTTAGTTATTTTTATAGTTTCATAAATTCTCTTAATATTACATAAAAGTAGATAAATAAGAGAAAAGCAAATTATTTTTATAGCTAAAGAAAAAATCAAATTATTAAAATCAAAATTTAAAAGTCTAATCACAAAAAAAGCAATAACACAAGCAAAAATAGGCTTTATAATAAAGTTTAAAAAATCAATTCTAAAATTAATTTTCTTTTTCAATTGAATTGCACTAATAGTAAAATTCAAAATTTCGCTCACACAAATACTCAAAATATAACCTGTCATTCCTAATTCAGGAACGATAAAATAAATTATAGTAATAGTCACAATTAAATCCAATATATTGCAACACATTACACTAACATGTTGATTAATTCCTTTTAACATACCATCAATTATACTGTCTATGTACATAAAAATAATTAGAGGTGCAAAAAACTTTATCCAAACTGCTGGTTTCAAGTTTTGATAAACAACAAGACTTATATCATTAGAAAAAAATATAAATATTCCACATACGCAAATAGAAAAAAGAAAAGTAAGATTAAATATAGCGTTGCAAATAGTAATAAGTCTTTTATGATTACCACCAGCAAGAAGTCTAGAAAATTCAGGTATAAGAAGACTACTAAAGGAATTAATAAAAACACTTGCAAACATCAAAATAGGCATAACCATTCCATTAATGAGACCATATTTGGAAACTGCCATTGAATAAGATAAACCTGATAACTCTAACCTTATTGGTATCAAAAATTGCTTTAAAGAAGAAAGCCCAGATCGAATACAAGAAGTAATACCAATAGGAAATGCAATCTTAAAGATTCTTCTTTTCATCAAAACTGGAATAGATCTTTTTTCGAAATATTTTCTTTTATCAACTTTATAGAATATTATATTTAAGCTAAAAGAAAAAAATTCTGAAATCACATCTGCAAGCATTAAAGCTATACATGCATCTTCTACATTTTTAGTATTTCGTAGCAAAATATAAGTAAATACCATTTTGATTGTTAATTCTAATCCTTGAGATATAGCACTTTTAAATGATTTACCTACAGCTGATAAATAACCACCAATTACAGAAGAAATACTTATAAGAGGAAGTCCTAGAGTAATTACATATAAAGGTCTTGGAGAAACCATATCTTTAAGAAATAAGTTTGATATTATTGGAGATAATATAAATATGAAAATGGAAACTCCTATACTTAGTATAATTGCAAAAATCATGCAAGTTTTAACAGATTTAAAAGCACTAAAATAATTCTTTTTTGCAAAATCTTCAGAAACAGTACAAGTACAAGCTATTCCTAAACCAGATGTAGATATTGTAATTGCAAAAGAATAAACTGACATTATTAAGCTGAAAATACCAACCGCTTCTGAGCCTATTTTGTTTGCTACATAGATGTTAAAAACCATGCCTATCCCACGCATTATTAATGCTGTAGAAGTTAAAATGATGCCATTAAACAAAAATAATTTTGCTTTCCTCAAAAATTATCACCATTAAATAATATTAAAGAAAAACAAAATTATGAGTAAAAATTTTATTGATAAGTTATTGAATTAATAGTAATTGTAATTGAATCACTATTTGTGCTTGCCAAAATCTTTATATCATTGCCAGAATCATTTCTAAATTTCAAATCATAGCTACCATAAGCAACAGCTGCATCTTTACCTTCCTGAATATAAGGAACATCATTACTATGTTCATGTCTTTCAGTTACAACTAAAGATGGGACAGCTAAAACAGCATTGTATAAAGTAGTACTTACTTGACAGTTTCCGCCACCATAACCTTGAATCTTATTTCCATTTCTATCAAAGATATCTGCCTTTTCATAGCCTTTACTACTTGTAGCTTGTCCTACAGTATCACAAAAAGAAAAAGTATCTCCAGCTTTAACTGTTGTATTATTTAATGTAGAACATGTAATCTGTAAGTTATTTTGTCTAGCTGAATCTTTTGTATAGATTTTAGTAGAAAAAGTAGATATTTGAGTTTCAACAGGTTGTTTAGGTTTTTCCTCTACAACATTAGCATTAGCTCCAGAATTTTCAGAGTTTTCAGTTTTACTTGAATTTTCATTTGTGTTCTGATTTGAATCAGTAGAAGTCTTACTTGCCTCATAATTTGAGTTATTAGAATTATTATATCTAAAATAGAAAAAAACACCTGCTCCAATTATTGCAAGTACTAATATAACAATTAAAACAATAGATTTTTTATTTCTCATAATAAATCACCAGTATTAGTATAACCATGTGATAGTAAAAAATACATTATTGCATGAATTTTTATTCTATGCTAAAATATTACTGAAAAAACAAAGATTAGCTGAACTAGATTCAAAAATTATTATGGCTAAAAATGAAAAAGAAAAGGAAATATTAGAAGCGGAATATTCAAAAATAATTAAAGAATTGAGAGAAAACTAAAAAGGAGATTTATATATGTCAAAAATTTTGATTGTAGAAGATGATAAAAAATTAAGAACAGAACTTGAAGTATTTCTAAAAAAGAATGGTTTTGAAATTTATACAATAGAAAACTTTGATAATATAGTAGAAGATATATTAAAAACTAATTCAGATTTAGTTTTATTAGACTTAAATCTACCAAATAATGATGGTAGCTATATTTGTAAAGAAATACGAAAAACATCTAATGTGCCAATTATAATAATAACAAGTAGAGATAGTGAATTAGATGAATTGATATGCTTAAATTATGGAGCAGATCAATATGTAACAAAACCATTTAATCTTCAAATATTACTTGCAAAAATAACAGGACTTTTAAAAAGAAGCCAAATAACAGATGTAAATCAAAATAAAATAGACTGTAAAGACTTCATCCTAAATATATCTAAAAGCACAATAGAAAAAGATGATAAAGTAATAGAATTAACAAAAAATGAACTAAAAATATTGCATTATTTAGTTTCAAAAAGAGGACAAATAGTATCAAGAGAAGATATTATAAACTATTTGTGGGATAGTGAAAGCTTTATAGATGACAACACATTGACTGTAAATATAAAAAGACTAAGACTAAAATTGGAAGAAATCAATCTAGAAGATTTAATAGAAACAAAGAGAGGACAAGGGTATATATTAATATGAAATTTAAAGATTTTTTAAAAGATAAAATATGGAGCCTAATGCTAATGATTTTTTCTGTGATAACAGTAGCAATTTTAGTTGTGTTTTATAACATTTCCATTTATATAAAAATCTATATTATAGTAACTCCGATTGTTGCATATACAATAGGAATCCTAATAGAATTTTATCGAAAGAAAACTTTTTATGATACTCTTAAAGAAAATATGGAACAATTAGAACAAAAATATCTAATATCAGAAATAATAAAAGAACCTAGCTTTGCAGAAGGAAAAATTTTAAAATCTGTAATTCAAGATACAGGTAAATCAATGCTTGAAAATGTAAACAAATATAAATATATACAACAAGATTATAAAGACTATATAGAATTATGGATACATGAAGTAAAACTACCTATTGCAACAAGTAAATTAATAATAGAAAACAATAAAAATGAAGTAACAAAAAATATTGAAGAAGAATTAGACCAAATAGAAAACTATGTAGAACAAGCATTATATTATGCAAGAAGTAGTACAGTTGAAAAAGACTATTATATAAATAAATGCATATTGAAAGATATAGTAAATACAGCCATTCTAAAAAATAAAAGCAACTTAATATTAAATAAAATAAATATAGAACTAGAAAATTTAGATTTACAAGTATATACAGATAGTAAATGGTGTATCTTTATACTAAACCAAATAATACAAAACAGTATAAAATATAAAAAAGATGGGAATAGTATATTACAAATAAACGCAAAAGAAAATAAAGAAAATGTTGTGTTAAATATAAAAGACAACGGTATCGGAATAAAACAAGAAGAAGTAGAAAAAGTGTTTGAAAAAGGATTTACAGGAACAAATGGAAGAATAGATGGAAAAAAATCAACAGGAATGGGCTTGTATTTATGTAAAAAGTTATGTGAAAAATTAGGACTTTCTATTGAAATAGAATCCAAAAAGGATAAATACACACAAGTAAAAATAACATTTCCTAAAAATAGTTATTTTGGTTAATTGGGGAGAGGAGTGAGATTATGATGAATGAAAAAGAAAAAAGAGATACAGGATTATTATATGACGCTAATTATAATGAGGATTTGATTAATGAAATGAAAAAAGCAAAAGATTTATGTTTTGAGTATAATCAAATTAATCCTAGCAATAGAGAAAAGAGAATGGAATTTATAAAGAAGATTTTTGGATTTACAAAGGAAAATCTATTAGTAGAATCTAATTTCTACTGTGATTATGGATATAATATTAGCGTTGGAGATAATTTCTATATGAATCATAATTGTGTTATTTTAGATGGTGCAAAAGTTGAATTTGGTGATAATGTTTTTATTGGACCTAATTGTGGATTTTATACAGCTGGACATCCTTTAAATGTATCAGATAGGAATAAAGGTCTTGAATATGCAAAACCAATTAAAGTAGGTAATAATGTTTGGATTGGTGGAAATGTTATAGTAATGCCTGGAGTTACTATTGGTGACAATGTAACTATAGGAGCAGGAAGTGTTGTAACTAAAGATATTCCTTCAAATGTATTAGCTCATGGAAATCCTTGTAGGGTAGTAAGAAATTTAGATTGATAAACTCAAATAGAGTATGTAATATTTGTTATATTATATACTTTATTTTTATGTTTTATTTTTTAAAGCGTAACATTTCTGAATTTAAATTGTATTATTAATAATTAAAAATACAAAAACATTAAAAGGGGAAAGGTGGTTCTCATGGAAGCAAATGATATAGAAGATAAAGAACTATATAAAAAATATTTAAATGGTCAAAAAGAAGCATTTGAAGAAATAGTAATGAAATATAAAGACAACCTAATATATTTCATTTCAAAATATACTAATAATATATATGTTGCAGAAGATATTTCTCAAGATGTATTTGTATATATACTTTTAAATAAAGATAAATATGATTTTAAATATTCATTAAAAACATATTTATATATGATTGCCAAATGTAGAGCAATAAATTATCTAAAAAAAGAAAGTAGAATAATAAGAATAGACAATCAAGAACGATTATACAAAGATACAAAAAACCTAGAAGATGAAATACTAGATAAAGTAATTGACAATAAAATTAAAGATGATATAAAAAAGTTGAAACCTAATTATCAAACCGTACTAGAACTTAATTTAATAGAAGGGTTTAAATATAAAGAAATTGCGATTATTATGAACAAAAATATTGGTGATATAAAAATATTGCTACATAGAGCTAAAAAGAAATTAAAAAAATTATTAGAAGAGGAGGGGATTAAATATGAAGAGTAATGATGTATATTTACAAGAAATTTATAAAAAATATGAAAAATCTAAGAATTCAAAAGATAAGAATACTTTTTATAAAATAAATTTTGATAAAAAGCAAAAATATCATGTCTTGCAAATAGCAGCTTCTTTTATCCTTTCACTTGTAATAACCTTTGGAGTTGTCTACGCTGGATTTATAGCATATCAAAATATATGGAAAGAGCCAAAAGAATACACTTTTGAGGAAGCTCATAATGTCACAGAAGAAGATATCGAAAGAAGTTTAACTAAAGATGAAGCTATCAATATTGCCAGAGATTTAGCTGAGAAATACAATAAAAATTTTGGTAATGTTACAAAGTGTGATTTAAATAAAGATGCAGATGATATGACATGGATAATTGTGACAGATACAGATTTTAGTGTTGACATAGATGGGGTTACAGGGAAACTTATTCAAATGTCTGATTTTAGTGTAGATGATACAAAAATTCCAGCAACAGCAAGTAGAGAAGAAGTAGAAGCAGTTGCAAATGAAATATATTTAAGTCTGGGATATACTGAAGGAGAATATGTATTAGCAGATTTAAATAAAAATGCAATAACAGATGATACAAATTTATGGCAAGCAGATTTTTGCAAAGAATATGATGGAATATATAATTATTATCAAGATATAAGAATAACATTTATTCCTGAAACAAAAGATATTGTTATATTAACCATATTTGATGAAGATTTTGAAAATAATCCTCTAGTTATAACAAAAGAAGAAGCGGTTGAAATAGCTAAACAAAAAGCAAAATCTTTAGGAAAAGATGAGGATATGGTAAAAAATGTTACAGCCAAGCTAGACATAAGGAAAATGAATGCATATGTGTATAGCCAAGAACAAACAGCAATACCAAAACCAGATGGAAATGTAACAACTAACATAAGTGAAAATACCACGACAATTTCTACTACAGATGATATAGCAGTATATGATACAGAAGATATAGTAAGAAAAGTATGGGTTGTAGAAATTGAATATAAAGAAAATGAATATGCATTTGTTGAAAAAGATATGTATTTTGTAGATTGTACAACAGGAGAGATAATAGGCGGAGACAGCATGAAATAAGTTTTTAATTTATGAATAAAAGGGGATAAAACAGTTATTAGAAAAGTTTCTAGTAGCTGTTTTTAATATATATTAAATTAATAAATTTTTAATAATTAATAAACTTTAAATTAATAAGCAATGGGTATAATAACATCAGAACATAAAATTTATTAATTACTTAAAGATGAAATTTAGTAAAATTTGCATAAATAGGTAAAAGTATGTTATAATATATATGTTTGATGCAAAAGATTGAGGAGAGAATATGAATAGAGAAAAGAAAGTAAAAATTTTTAAAATTATTTTAATGGCATTAGTTGTAGCTATTTTTATTGGAGTAATAATATATTTAATTCCTGTAATAAAAAACTTAAGTACAACAGAAGGACAATTAGCTTTTAAGGAAAGGGTGTCAAGCTCTGGAATATGGGGAATGGCTGCATTATTTGGACTTCAATTTGCTCAAATTTTCCTTATAGTAATACCAGGTGAACCAATAGAAATACTAGCAGGTATGTGTTATGGAGGAATAGGTGGACTAATATTTATAACCATTTCTGCAGCAATCATAACAACTATGATAGTTTTTCTAGTACGCAAACTAGGTAGAAAATTTGTATATGATTTTTGTAGTGAAGAAAAAATTAAAAAAATAGAAAATAGTAAATTATTCAAAAACACTAAAAAGATTGAGTTAATAATGATAATATTATTTATGGTACCAGGAACGCCAAAAGATTTATTAGTATATATAGCAGCACTTTTACCAATAAAACCATTAAGATTTATACTAATATCAACATTTGCAAGATTTCCATCTGTAATATCTTCAACATTTGCAGGATCCAATCTAGTAGCAGGAAATTGGAAATCAATTATTATTATTTATTTAGTAACATTCTTATTAGTTGGATTAGCTATATTTATATTTAATAAATTTGATAAAAGCAAAACAACATCAGAAACATTAAAAACAATACAAAAAGGTATAAAATAGGTAGGGGAGTAAAGATTAAAAATGAATGAGTTAATAGTAAGCAAAACTACTAAAGACAAAATCATAGAATATATTACATATTTTTTTATTTACTCATTTTTAGGATGGATATTAGAAACAATATATGCTATCTTAATCAATGGTTATTTTGTAAAAAGAGGATTTTTATATGGACCAATTTGTCCAATATATGGATTTGGAGCAGTTATATTAATAATGGCAACAAAAAATCTTTATGGGAAACCATTTAAAAAATTCTTAATAGCAACAATTGCATTTACAGTATTTGAATATATCGTTTCTTACCTATTAGAAGTATTATTTGGATTAAGATGGTGGGATTATACAAACGATTTTCTAAATATAAATGGTAGAGTAAGCCTTTTATATTCTATATTTTGGGGAATAATAGGATTATTCTTGTTAGAAAAATTGCATCCATTTATACAAAACTTAATACAAAAAGCTACTACAAAATGTAAATTCAATATTCAATATATTGTAGCCATAGTCTTAATTATAGCAGTTATAATAGACACAGTATTTTCAGCAATAAGATATTTAAACTAAAATACAAATTTAAATTAGTCCCAAGTCATTAAGTCTTGGAACTTATATATTAAAATTTTAATATATATAAGTTCCAAGACTTTAGAGTATTTGGGATGAATTTTCTGCATTATAATAATATTGGACTAATTTGTTCACCTTTTAAAGCATATTCAATAGTTTTAGGAATATATGAAAAATCAAATACCAAAGACCTAGGTTTTGTTATAGGATTATCTTGTTTAAAAGGCACAAAATAATAGTTCTTTCTATTCAACAATTTTCCTATATTTTCAGCATTTCCACTTAATCCATTATTAGTTGAAATAGCTATAACTAAAGGTTTATTATTTCTTAAATGTGATTTTGCAGCCATTGTTGCTGGAGTATCAATAATATCATTAGCAAGTTTTGCTATAGTGTTTCCTGTACAAGGTGCAATAATCATTATATCAGTCAACCCCTTTGGACCTATTGGTTCAGCACCTTGAATTGTATGAATAATTTCCTTTTCAGTTATTAATTCAATTTCATTTATAAAATCACTAGCCTTTCCAAATTTAGTATCTAAATTATATGCATTATATGACATAATAGGTAATATATCAGCACCCATTTCTTTTAATTCCTTTATTACAGGTATAACTTTATTGAAAGTACAAAATGAACCTGTTAATATAAAACCTATTTTTAAATCTTCAAATTTCAATGTAAAAAAGCCTCCTTTCAAAAAAGGTACTAATATATAATATGCAAAAAGTCGAAATATGTCTTTTTAAAAATAACGAACATTTTTTTGTAAAAACTATTGACATATAAAAAAATAGGATATATAATCCAAACATACCGAACATTTATTCTTAGGTTAAGGAGATGATTTAAAATGTTTAAATTTAATAAAAAAGTATGTTTATTTATTAGTATTTTGTTTTTGGGATTATTTATATTTTTTAATGTGTCATATTCTAATACAGAAGTAGAATATAAAAATAGAGTAATAAGTAGAGGAGAAACTTTGTGGTCAATTTCAGCAGATGAACAAAAAAATAATGAATATTTTAAAAATGAAGACATAAGAAAAATTATTTTTGAAATAAGAAAAATAAACAATTTATCAGATAATGAATTATATGAAGGTTTAGAATTAAAGATACCTACGACAAATTCTTAAAAAATAAACAAAATACTACAAAAAGCATCTTGCTTATTTTTTCTAGTATGATATAATTCCGAAATAGGAGATGATTAACATGGATGAAAAATACAATTGGAAATTAACAGATATATTCAAAAATGATGAAGAATTCAACAATTCTAAAAATATAATAGAAGATAAACTTAATAAAATAGAAGAATATAAAGGAAAATTATGTGATTCAGCAGAAAATTTATACAATTGCTATAAACTATATGAAGAAATACTAATGATATTTGAAAAAGTATATTCTTATGGAATGTTTAAATATCATTTAAACATGGCAGACCAAGAAGGAATAAAAAAGTTCAAAGAAGTAGAAAGTTTAGCAGCAGATTTAGATGTTAAAACTTCATTCATTGTACCTGAGATTACATATTCAGATGAAAATAAAGTAGAAGAGTTTTTTAAGGAAAAAGAAGAATTAAGTAAATATAAAAGATCAATTTATGAAATACTAGAAAAAAAGGAACATATATTAAGTAAAGAAGAAGAAAATCTTTTAGCAAATTATTCTGAGGTATTTTCAGGACCTGAAAACATTTTTGATATAATGACAAATGCAGAATTTAAATTTGGAAAATTAATAGATGAAAATGGGAAAGAAATAGAATTAACAGAAACAAATTATACAAAATATGTTAAAAGTCAAAATCGCAATGTAAGAAAGCAAGCATTTAATCTATTATATAAAAAATATTCTGAATATATAAACACTATAACAGAAATATATTTAACTAATGTAAAATGTTCATCAGTAACAGCAAAATTAAGGAAATATAAATCTTCATTGGAAGAAGCAGTATTAAATGATGATGCAAGTATAAAAGTATATGAAGCATTAATGGAAAGTATAAATAAAAATCTATCAAGCAACCATGAATTTATCAAATTAAAAAAAGAATTATTGAAAGAAAAAGATTATCATATGTATGATTTATATGTTAATCCTTTTGAAAATAATGAAGATAATATAACTTTTGAAGAAGCTAAAAAAGAAGTACTAAATGCTCTTTCAGTATTAGGTGAAAAATATACAAGCAAATTACAAGAAGCATTTGACAATAATTGGATAGATGTTTATGAAAAGCCAAACAAAAGGGGTGGGGCATATAGTTCAGGAGTATATGATGTACATCCATTTGTATTAATGAGTTTTACAAATACTAAAAGAGATGTAAGTACAATTGCTCATGAGCTTGGTCATAGTATGCATTCATATTTTGCTGAAAAGAATCAGAATATATTAGATTCAAATTATACTATAATGATTGCTGAAGTTGCATCAACAGTAAATGAAATACTTTTAAGTGAATATCAAATAGTAAATGAAAAAGATAATAGGAAAAAAGCAGAAATAATTTATGAGTTATTAGAAATGATTAGAGCTACATTTTTTAGACAATCAATGTTCGCAGAATTTGAAAAAATAATTCATGAAAAGATCGAAAATGGAGAAGCTTTATCCTCTGAAGATCTAAACGACATATATTATAACTTAAACCAGAAATATTTTGGAAACAACATAATTGTTGATAAAGAAATTCAATTTGAATGGGCAAGAATACCACATTTTTATTCGGATTTTTATGTATATAAGTATGCAACTGGAATATCAGCAGCAATATATATTGCAAATAAAATATTAAAACATGAAAATGGATATTTAGAAAAATATATACAAATGTTAAGCCAAGGAAAAGCTAAAAAGTCAATTGATTTATTAAAAATGGTTGATGTAGATTTAGAAAATGTGGAAGTATATGACGAGGTTATAAAATATTTTAATGAAAAAATGGATATACTAAAAAAGTCCTATAATTAAGAAAATTAGACGTTAACGAAATCAAAAGAAAGGAAAGTTATAAATGATGCCAAAATTAGACGTAGAAATTAAGGAAAAAATATCAGATGAAAAAAATGAAATAGAAAATAATACACTAAATGACGAAAATAAAGTTATAAAAAATAAGAAAACTTTCACAATAATGGGAATAAGCATTTGGAGAATTTTAGCATATTTTATTATATATAGCGTTATAGGATACATTATAGAAACTTTATATGGAATAATAACAAAAGGAGTATGGGAAAGTAGGCAAAGCTTTTTATACGGACCATTTTGTGGAATATATGGCTTAGGTGCAGTAATTATGATAATATTTCTTCATAAATATCAAAAGAAATATAATGCCTTATTTATCGGTGGATTTATTGTAGGATCAATTACTGAATATATTGTTAGCCTTTTCGGAGAAATGGTATTAGGAGTAAAATGGTGGGATTATTCAGGTATGCCATTAAACTTAAATGGTAGAATTTGTGTGTATTTCTCAATATTCTGGGGATTCTTAGGAATGTATTTAATTGCATCTCTAAATCCTAAGATAGACAGATTGATTAATTGGATTAAATCAAAATTTAAATCCTTAAAAGCACTAAAAGGAATAACAATAACAATTATAATTTTACTTTTATTAGATTGTATAGCAACAGGATTTGCAATTAACTTTTTCTTAATTAGAATGATCGCTAAAAATGATATAAATGTAGAAAATAAAGAACAAGTAATGCAAGAATATAATACAATTTATGGAAATGAAAAATTATCAGATTTTATATATACATTTTGGGGAGATAAAAAGATGATTAAAACTTTCCCGAATCTAAAAACTACTGACAAAGATGGAAATATTATTTATATGGATAGTTTATTAGATATACAACCATATTATATGCAAATATATGATAAAAGTAAGTTAACTAACAAAGAATTCGAACAGCAAATTACAGGAAATGATGACGAAAATAATAATTAAAAAATAAACTAAAAGCCTTTGTGACAAACAGTTATTATAATATTTTGTCATAAGGCTTATTTTTACTATAAATCAGCTAAAGGATTACGTTCTACAGCACTCCTAACCTGATCATTATTAACATGTGTATATATTTCAGTAGTAGAAATACTTTCATGCCCCAAAAGTTCTTGCAGAGCTCTTATATCAACATTGCCATATTGATACATTAATGTTGCTGCAGTATGTCTCAATTTGTGTGTTGAATATTTATTACCATCTAATCCAGCAGCTTTAAGTTCTTTATTAACAATATATTGTATTGTTCTTCTACTTATACGCTCTTTCCTTTCACTTAAAAATAATGCGTTTTTTGAATTAAATTTATCAGTTTTTATTCCTTCTTTTGGTCGTACTTGTAAATATTCGCTTATAGCTTTTAAACAAGCGTTATTTAAATAAATCGTTCTTTCTTTATTACCTTTACCAATTACAGTCATTTTTAATTCACTAAAATCTATATCAGAAATATTTATATTCACTAATTCTGAAAGACGAAGTCCACAATTTAAAAATAGTGTTATGATAGCATAATCACGTTGATAATTTCTATTATCTTCATTTGCCGTTGCATCAAGTAATTTTTTACTCTCTTCTAAATTTAAATATTTGGGTAATCTTTTGTCAAGTTTAGGAGTTTCTAAATTTTGAGCAGGATTAACTTCTATTAAATTAGCTTTTTGAGATAAATAATTAAAAAATACTCTTATACTTGATGCTTTCCTTGCTCTAGTAGTAGCTTTGCTTTTCAATTCTATTGCCATATAACTTAAAAAAGCATGTATATCTTCTAGTTTGATTTTTTTAATAGTATCTAAAGATATGTCCTTAACAGTTATTTTGTTAAAATCTTTTTCTGAAGTCATCTTGAATTTGATTTTAATAAATCTTAAAAACATTATTAGATCATAATTATATTCTTTAATAGTATTTGGTGATTTGTTCAGTATTGTAGCAGTATAATCTAAAAAAGAATTAATGTATGATGGATTTTCTTCACGATTAATCATTTGTTTCACACTCCTTATTTGATATTATATATCAAATATTTAAAAAATAAAAGACATTTAAAATTTTTTATTGATATGTTAATTCAAATTTAAAGCAACTAGTAAAACTAATAATATCAATTTGAGGTAATTTTATGAATTAATTGATGATATTACCTTAAATAAATTGGTAAAAAATAATTTCAAAAGACATTTTTTTACATATTTTACTTAATTATTATTTTATGATATACTAGATAAAATAAAAAATAGGATAGTGATTTTATGATTAATACAAATAAAGGAAAAAGATTAAAGAGTAAAAACAGAATAACAAATAAAAGGAAAGAAGACATAAAGCATAAAGAAGAAAAAACTCCACAGCAAATAAAAAGAAGAAAAATCATTAAAATTATTGTTGTAGTTATAATAATATTAGCAATATTATTCATAGGAATTTCATTGGCAATTGATGCTTTTAAATGGAAAAATCTAGCTACAGATATGTTTTCTAATGAAAATTCAGTTGTTTTAGATACAGACGGAAATACTATAGCTGAACTAGGAGCAGAAAGAAAAAAAGAAAAAATCGAATTTTCTAATATACCAGATAATTTGAAAAATGCATATGTTGCAATTGAAGATGAAAGATTCTATTCACATCATGGCGTAGATATAAAAAGAACAGGATCAGCAATATTGTCATATATTTTCCATTTTGGTTCTTCTTCATATGGAGGAAGTACAATTACACAACAATTAGTAAAAAATTTAACAGGTGATAACACAGATTCCGTTTTTAGAAAAGTAAAAGAATGGTGGAAAGCTTATTTATTAGAATCATATTTTTCAAAAGATGAAATACTTGAAATGTATTTAAATGTAATTTATGTAGGGCCAAATATCTATGGAGTACAAACAGGCAGTAAATATTATTTTAATAAAGACTCTACTAATCTAAGTTTAGCAGAATCAGCATTTCTAGCTGGAATAAACAATTCACCTAATTCGTACAATCCATTTGGAGATACTAATAATACAGAAAAAATTGAAAACAGAACAAAAACTGTATTAGCTAAAATGTTAGAACTAGAATACATAAATCAAACTGAATATGATGAAGCTATAAAAGAAGTAGAAAATGGTTTAAATTTTAAAAATGGAAATATTAAATCAGATGATGGTGTTTATTCATATCATATAGATGCTTTAATAAATGAAGTTATAGAAGATTTAAGCGAAAGTGAAAATATTTCTGAGACTTTTGCACAAAATTATTTATACTTATCTGGTTCGAAAATATATAGTACTCAAAATTCAACAATTCAGCAAGCTACAGAAAATGAATGTGAAAAAAATAGATATAGAATTAAGTCAGACAATGGAGAAGATTATTCACAAGCTGCAATGATTATTATAGACCATACTAATGGTCAAGTCGTTAGTTGTGTAGGAGGATTAGGGGAGAAAGATACTGCAAGAGGATTAAATAGGGCAACTCAGTCTGTAAGGCAAACAGGTTCAGCAATTAAACCAATAGCAGTTTTAGCACCAGCACTAGATAGAAAAGTCATAACACTTGCTTCAATATATGATGATACTCAAAAAACTTTTAAAGATGGTTATAGTCCAGTAAATTATGATGGATATCTAGGAAAAATTTCTGTAAGAAGAGCAATAGAATCATCTCAAAACATTCCTTTTGTTGAAATAATGGATGAATTAACTCCTAAAAGGTCAATTTCATATTTGGAAAAGATGGGAATTACAACTTTAACAGAAAATGATAATAACTTAGCATTGGCATTAGGAGGATTAGAAAAAGGTATTAGCCCATTAGAAATGGCTGGGGCATATGCCACTATAGCTAATGATGGTGAATATATTGAACCTACTTTTTATATTCAAGTTGTAAATGGATCTGGAAAAGTTCTTGTAAAGCCAGAGCAAGAAACTAGAAGAGTATTCTCAGAATCAGTAGCATATGTTTTAAAAGAAGGATTAACTCAGCCAGTATTAGGAAATAACGGTACAGCTAGATATTGTTCAATATCAAATATGGATGTAGCAGCAAAAACAGGAACAACTGATGATAACTTTGACAGGTGGCTATGTGGTTTTACACCATACTATACAGCAGTTACTTGGTTTGGCTATGATCAAAATGAGACAGTCAATTTTAATAATCAAAATCCTGCTGGATTAATTTGGGCAAACGTTATGAAATCTGTTCATTCAAACTTATCTTCAAAAAGGTTTGAAAAACCAAATGGGGTAGTGGAAGCTACTATTTGTACTGAAACAGGATTAAAAGCAAATTCTGGATGCCCAAACACATATATAGAATATTTCGTAAAATGTACTACTCCTTCTGTATGTAAAACACATAGTGGAACAGAAATAAAAACTAATACTACTAATAATCAAAATAACAGGAAAGAAAATATACAAGATACACAAAATGATGCACTTACCACAAATAATGATACAGAAGATGTATTTAATAATAATACAATTGATAATGAGGAATTAGAATCAAATACAGAAAGTAGTAATTCGACAAATACAGCTACTAATACAAACTCTAATGCAACGAATTCTAATAGCTTAAATAATACAAATTCATCAAGTAATTCTAATAATACATCTTCAAATTCGAATATTAGTTCAAACACTAACACTAATATTAATACCAATACGAATACAAGTATGAATAATTCTAGTTCCAACTCAAATGTAAATACAAATTCAAATATTACGATTAGCAGTAACACTACATACCCTTCAAGCGAACAAGAAATAAATGGAACAGATTAATTTTTAAAAGAGATTATTATATTCAAGAGGGAGATAAATTTCAAAACTAGGTAATGTAGAATTAAAAACATATTATATTGCTAATTGGTTAGCAATATAATATGTTGCTGAGGAGGGTATTATTATGGGATATATAATGAATTTAAGAAAACATATTGGGCATGAACCATTAATTGGTTTAGGTGCTACAACATTAGTATTTAATGATAGAAAAGAACTGCTTTTAAATTTAAGAAGTGATACAGATACGTGGGGAATTCCAGGTGGTTCGATGGAATTATATGAAACAATAGAAGAAACAGCGGTAAGAGAATTGAAAGAAGAAACAGATATTAGAGCTGATTGGCTAGAATTAGTTACTATATTATCGGGTAAAGAATATTACTTTGAATATCCTAATGGAGATAAAATGTGTACTGTTATCGTGCTATTTAAAGTGTTAAATTATACAGGAGATATAAAAGTTGCTGATAATGAAAGCAAACAATTAAAATTTTTTTCATTAGATAATTTACCTAGTTTGGAGTCAAGGGCTAAAGCAATTATTGATAAAATTAATAATGGGGTAATAAAAATATAATACAAATAGTAATTTTTTGTTGAGATAGGAGATGTAGCAATATGGCTAATGAAAATAAAAAAGATTTCAATGCTATGATGAAAAATAATAAGGATATGCCTA
>CAJFJY010000009.1 GCA_904384205.1 uncultured Clostridia bacterium
AAAAAGAGAAAAATAAAGAACTAGTCAAATGGATATATTTCTTAGAAGAGCCAGATGGGGAGAGGGTGAAAGGATATATGAAAAATGATAATGGAATAAAAGAGGCAAAAGGAAAATTAGAGACAATGAGCGAAGATGAAAGAATGCAAATACTAGCAGATTTAAGGTTAAAAGCAATAATGGATGAAAAAGCTGTAAGAAGATTAGGCTACAAAGAAGGAAAAGAAGAAGGAAAAAAAGAAATAGCAAAAAAAATGAAAGAAAAAGGAACAGATATCAAATATATAAAAGAAATAACAGGATTAACAGAAGAAGAAATAGAAAAATTATAATTAATAACACCAAAAAGGAATTTGTTCAAAAATTGACAGATCTTTTTATGAACAAATTCCTTTTGTATAATCCAAATTACTTAAAGAATCTTGTTCAAATCCTAAAGTATAAATATTAGTAGCTAAAATTTCTTTTTGCATCATAATTTTATAATTTCGGTTTGTATTTAAATCCGTAAACCTTTTCACAGAAGTAATGATTTCCAGTTTAGGATTAGCCTTAGCAATTTCAGAAACCAAAAATTTACCTTTATCGTTAAAACCAAGGACTCTCATATAAGGATAGACTTTTTTAGACATATCCATATCATTTTTAGAAATACCAATTAAGCTATATAATAGAATTCTTTGTAATCTAGTTTTAGTATATCTTTTTGTTGAAATCATGTTAAGTAAATCATTTAATGTGTTGCAAGAATCAGCAGCTTTTTTAATTAAATGTTCTAATCCTTCAGAAACATCAGGCAAATCCTTAATTTCATTAATATTCATTTTTCTTAAATTATATATAATTTCCTTTTCAAAAATTGATAAGTCAGAAACAATATGTCTATTTTTAATATTTTCAAAAAGTATAGAAAAGCTACTTTCTGGTAATAATTTCTTTAATAAAGGTATATTATCATTCTTGACTATATTTCTAATTGCAGTACTGCTTGCTATATTTCCAGTAATTTCATTACTGTTATAATCAGCTTCAAATCTCTGAATTGAATATGGCTTAATAATACTTTTATATTTTTTTAAAGCTTTCAAATATTCAATTGCTAAAATGTTATTAGGTGAAGATAAAATATTTGTATATTTTTGAATATCTTTAAGATACATCATTAAAGCATTAGATCTAGCCTTAGGAAATGAAATTCCTTTCTTTAATTCTATAGATAACAGGCTTTTAAAAGCTTTAGGTTCTTCATATAAAATAGTTGCTATTTTATCAAGTATTTGTAAATCGTCAGTTTCAGTACCAAAAGATAAAAAATCAACAACTTTCATGGAATCTAAAAGCTTGATTGCACCTTCGGCAAAATTTTCAGCACTAGAAATTGAATAAAGAAGCGGAAGCTCAACCACTAAATCAAAACCATTATCTAATGCCATTTGAGCTTTAGACCATTTATCAATTACTGAAGTAGAACCACGTTGTGTAAAGTTGCCACCAAGTATAGCTATAGAATACTTTGAATCAGTATCTTTTTTGGCTTTTTGAAATTGATACAAATGCCCATTGTGAAAAGGGTTATATTCAGCAATTACTGCAAGTACATTACTCATAAGAAATCCTTTCTGTAACATAAATTACAATTTTATATTGTTAAAAAAATTAATTATTGATATAATAACATAAAATGAGAGAAAATACAAATAGAAAGGATTGTAAATGTCGTGAAAAAAGTAGTAATTTATACAGATGGAGCATGTTCAGGAAATCCAGGACCAGGAGGATGGGGAGCAATATTAATGTATGAAGGAAATAAAAAAGAAATATCAGGAGGAAAAAAAGACACAACTAATAATGTAATGGAACTAACTGCTGCAATAGAAGGATTAAAATTATTAAAATTTCCTTGTGTGGTAGATTTATATAGTGATAGTGCATATTTAGTAAATGCATTTAACCAAGGATGGATATATAATTGGCAGAAAAACAATTGGAAAACAGCTGGTAAAGATCCAGTAAAAAATAAGGAAATCTGGGAGGAATTATATAAATTAACGAAAATTCATAAAGTGAATTTCATAAAAGTAAAGGGACATAGTGATAACGAATTTAATAATAGATGTGATGAATTAGCCAGAAAAGCAATAGATGAATTATAATATTATTATTGTTTATAGCTTTAAGTAGAATTATATATTTTTTATTACATTTATATTACATAATAGAAAAAGCATTGAATTTAAAATGATTTTTATATATAATAAATTGTAATTATTTTGTAGGAGGAATGTAATGGATACATTTGCAGACTATATTTTAGGAGAAAAAGAAATATCAGCTAAATTGGAAATAACATATTATTTAGCCAAAAAAAGAGATATATTTTTTGATAAATCTACAATATTTAAAACAGAAATTGCAAGAATATTTTTGAACTATGTGCCATTAGGATTAGATAAAAATCTAATATTAACAGCATGTTTGTTATGTAATTGCAAAAAAGTAGAAATTTCAAGAGATCTAGAGCAATTAAAATCATACGCAAAAGATGGTGCAGAATATTTATTCTCAATTGGTTTTGATAAAAGATTTTGTAAAATATGTGAAGAAGTCAATAGATATAGTGGAAGCAATCCAAGAGAAAAAGAAAGTGATGTACTAGAATTAGTAGATCAATTTGGAGGTATGTTGTTAGACAGACCAGAAAGAATCGGAATGAAACCAGATGAAGCATTAGTATTGTTAGAATATAGAAATTTGAAAGATAAATATAATAGATATATACATTCATTTATTGATTTTATAAAAGAATTGGAAGAAATACACTATAGAGATAATAAAGAAATAACGCCTTTAGAAGAATTGGTAGAATTATATAGAGAAGCAGAAGATGAAAAAAAATTTATTACAGCAGTAGTATATGAGTTCGGACCACAAATAGACGAGTTGTTAGAACAAAGAGGCGGACAAGAATATGCTAAAAATGATAAGATATTAGCAAAAAATAACCCTAATAGACCACTATTTAGTGAAGAAACAACAAGAAAAGTAATGGGACATTTAGAATAAAAAGGAAAATTGCCATTTTGCCCCGTCCCTTTTGGCAATTTTTGAGGAGGAATTAAAATGTACGAAATATTTGCAGATTTGCATGTGCACATAGGAAGATCAGAAAGTGGAAAACCAATAAAGATAACAGCAGCTAGGAGTTTAAATTTTGCTAATATTGCAAAAGAGTGTGAGGAGAGAAAAGGAATACAGGTTGTTGGTATTATAGATTGTGCTTCTCCATATGTAATAGAAGATATCGAAAAGTTTTTACAAACAGGAGATGCTTATGAGTTAAAAGATGGTGGAATAATATATAAAGATAAAGTATGTATTATTCTAGGAAGTGAAGTTGAAACTTCAGAAATTGGAAGAAATGGCAAAAAAGGAAGTGCCCACAATTTGTGTTATTTTCCATTTTTAAAAGATATAAAAAACTTCTCGAAAGAGATGAGTAAACATATAAAAAATATTACTTTAAGCACACAAAGGTCAGATTTATCTGGATATGATTTAATTGATATAGTAGAAGAAAATAATGGTATTTTAGTGCCAGCACATATTTTCACACCATTCAAAAGTTATTATGGTAATTGTACAGAACGATTAGAAAATATATTTAGAGAAAAATATGACAAAATTTTTGCCGTTGAATTAGGATTAAGTTCAGATACGTTTTTAGCAGATATGATTTCTGAACTAGAAAACAAAACATTTTTAACAAATTCTGATGCTCATTCTTTGCCAAAGATAGCAAGAGAATATAATAAAATGCAGGTTGAAGATATATCTTTTAAAGAAATAGTTAAAGCATTAAAAAATGAAGATGGAAGAAAGATAATTGCAAATTACGGATTAGATCCAAAACTTGGAAAATATCATAGAACTTATTGTGATAATTGTAATCAAACAATAGAAACAAAAGAACCTGTTGATAAGTGTCCATTCTGTGGGAGTGATAATGTCACATTTGGAGTTTTTGACAGAATAGAATTAATAAAAGATAAAAAAGAAACAAAAAGTCCTGAAAACAGACCACCATATATATACCAAATACCATTAGGATTTATCCCAGGAGTTGGAGGAAAAACAATAGATAAGCTATTGGAAAATTTCCAAACAGAAATGAATATTTTACATAAATTGTCAAAAGATGATATTGAAGCAGTTGTTGGCGAAAAGGTATCAAATGCAATAGAAAATGCAAAAACAGGAAAGTGTAAAGTTCACTCTGGTGGTGGAGGTAATTACGGTAAAATTGAATAAGTAGTTCTAAAAAACTCTTTATCGAATACAAATTATGTAAGAAACAAATGTAAAGATAAGGAGTTTTTATTATGAAAAGGAACAAACGACTAAAAATTAAAGAAACAATTATCACACATATTTTAAATAATAAAAAAGAATATTTTATAATCAGCCTAATTTTTATAATTGGAATTTTGTTGGGAGTATTTTTTATTAATAATATAAACGATACACAAGTCGAAACAATAAAAAATTATATATCTGATTTTGTAAATGCAATAAAAGATGGTCAGACAATTAATAATGTGGATTTATTAAAACAATCGCTTAAAAACAATATAATTATAGCAAGTGTGATATGGTTTTTTGGAACAACAGTAATTGGTCTCCCTATAGTTTTTGGTTTAATATTATATAGAGGTTTTATATTAGGATACACAATTTCAGCTTGTATAAGTATTATGGGACTTCAAGGAGGATTAATATTTACATTTTCCGCTTTATTTTTACAAAATATAATTTTTATACCAGCAATAATTGCAATTGCAGTTAGTGGATTTAAATTATATAAATCAATTGTAAAAGATATGAGAAAGGATAACATAAAATTGGAGATATTGAGACATACTGTTTTTTCACTTTTAATGTTAATTGCTTTAAGCATTTCTGCCATAATAGAAGCATTTGTATCTACGAATATTTTAGTAAATGTGGTTAAATATATATCAATATAATTAAAATAAAAGTATAAAAATTTGAAAAAATCTATTTACATTTTGAAAATTGTTTGATATAACATATATAGTTTATGTAAAGAGAATAATTAATCAAGGGGTAGGGAATTAAAATGGAAAAAATGTTAAAACTTTTTTTTGAATATTTACAAGATGAAAAGAAAGCATCAAGCAATACTTTACAATCTTATAAAAGAGATTTAAAACAATTCAGACAATATCTAGAATATAAAGATGCACATTATAATAAAATTGATGAAGAATTTATGAATGGATATATAAAAGACTTAGAAGAGGAAGGAAAAAAATCTTCAACAATTTTAAGAGCAATAGCAGCAATACGTTCATTTTACCAATTCGCCTTAAAGAAAGGAAAGATAAAAAAAGATCCAACAGAGAAAATTCATTCTCCAAAAATAGAAAAAAGAGTGCCTAATATTTTAACAACAAAAGAAGTAGAAAAATTGTTAAATCAACCTAAAGATGTTGATGTTAAAGGTATTAGAGATAAGGCTATGCTTGAATTTGCTTATGCAACAGGAATGAGAGTTACAGAAATAATTTCATTAAATATAGAAGATGTAAATTTAGAAGAAGGTTTTGTTACATGCCGTCATGGAGGAAAACAAAGAAATATACCACTTGGAAAAATGGCTTTAAAAGCATTAAGAGAATACATAGAAAAATCAAGAGACAAATTGATAAAAGATAGTGATGAAAATTCATTATTTGTTAATATAAATGGTAGAAGATTAACAAGACAAGGATTTTGGAAAATTATAAAATATTATAAAGAACAAGCACATATTGATAAAGATATAACACCACATGTTTTAAGACATTCATTTGCAACACATTTGTTACAAAATGGTGCAGATATAAAGGCTATACAGGTAATGTTAGGACATACAGATATAGCATCAACACAAGTATATATGCAATTCCAAGATGAAGAAATAAAAAATGCATATAAAAAAGCACATCCTAGAGCTTAATTAGAATAAAGTAAATCTATAAAACAAAACGAAAAGAAAAGCAGAGGCTTTTCTTTTTGCAGTACTATAAGAGAATGTTGAAAAAAAATTAATTCTATTTCAACCAATTTATGCCTTAGGAAAGGAACATGAGAAAATATGAAAACAAAAATACTAGTAATACTAGGAATAATAATTTTATTAATAATATTATCAGTTATAGCAATAATTGCATATTTTTTAATAGTAGATATACAATCAAAAAAACCAGCAGAGGAAATAAAAGAATGCAAAATAGAATCAAAGAACTTTATAGGGCGAAAAATTTATATAATAACTCCAGTAGAAAAAATAGACAAATATATTATATATTTTCATGGAGGATCATATGTAGGAGAAATGTCAGAAGATCATTGGAATTTTGTTCAAAATTTATCTAAAGATACAGGATGTACAGTTGTAGTGCCAGATTATCCATTAGCACCTAAATACACATACGAAGATGTATTTAACATGGCAATCCCGCTATATAAAGAAGTGATAGATAGAACAAACTCAGATAAAGTAATATTAATGGGAGACTCAGCAGGAGGAGGAATAGCATTAGCATTAGAAGAAAAATTAGGAGAAGATAATGTAGATTTGCCAAGTAAATTAATATTGATATCACCATGGTTAGATACAGCAATGTCAAATCCTGAGATTGACAAAGTTCAAAAATTTGATAAAGATTTAAATAAAGAAGCTTTGAAAATAGCAGGAATAGCATATGCAGGAAAAAACGGAGGAGATAGTTATTTGGTAAATCCAATAAATGGACCATTGAATAAATTGAAAAATGTAACAATCTATACCGGAACATATGATATTTTAAATCCTGATGTACATATACTTATAGAAAAAGCTAAGGAACAAAATGTAAGTATTGAATTAAAGGAATATGAAGGAGAAGGGCATATATGGATTGTAAGAGATATAAAAACTGAAGCATATAAACAATTAGTGAATCGGAATTTAAGCTTCTGCTTTTTGAGGTGGAGCAAAAAAACAGCAACAGAGGGATTTTTGGGAAAGATTTACATATTAGTTTACAGAAATTTGACTTTAGTACAAAAAAGTGGTACAATATTAATAGCTTAAAAAAATTTTAAGGAGGAAGAAACCATGATAACAGCATTGGAAGCTCGGGAGATTACAAAGAGCGCTTGGAGAGCCGAATTCGAAAGGCTTTACCAGCCTAGAATTATCGAAAAATCAGAAAATAGAGAAAGGAGGCTGGAGCTAAAAGAAGTTTTAGATCCGTTATTAAAAGAAATAATAACGGACGAACTGAATTTTAGAATTACGGAGATAGAAGAAAAAACAGTGGTTTCATGGTAGAAAAAAGCTGCTCTTTATGAGCAGCTTTTTAACGAAAATTTGAAAACTCGCAGAAACCAAAATTACAGGGAAATTTAACCATATTACAAAAATATTACAAGTTGCCATATTCTTCCTTTTGAGTATGGCAATAATATTTTAATACAGATTCTCATGTTTGCACTTAATGTTTTTCTTTTTACATCATTGTTTTCTATATATCTTTTTAATATTGCTATTGAATATTTTCTGATTATATTTAAATATTCTTGTGAATTTTTATTTATAACTCTACTTTCATCTTCATCATAATTCATATCCAATAACCAATGGAAACTTTCAACTTGCCAGTGATTTCTTGTATATGATAATAGCTTTTCAGCAGTTGTATTCTTGCTACTTAAGTAACAACTAATTTCTTTTGTTTTCTTCCCTTCTTTATTGCAAATATCTTTTTTAATCCTTTCCATTCTGATAAGTAATCTGTGAAAAATGCCATCTCGTTTAATACATAACAGGTTCTTTTTTTTATTCTTCCATGACTTTTCTCTATTGTACTATATGTTTCATATTCACATTCTTTATCTGCTATATCCATATATTTATCTTCAAACATTGCATATACATCTTCGTAAAATTTTCCTTGATTTGCCTTTAATTACAATACATAATCTCCTCCGTTGTTTACTATTTTCTCTGCTGTTTCCTTTTGGCAATGCATTGCATCCAATGTTACTATTGCTCCTTTTATATTTATATGCATTGGTCTTTCATATTCTTTCATTGTTGCCGTGCTACATATTGTTTTCCCATCTATACTTATTTCTCTTTCTTCTATTTTCATTTTTATTTCAAAGACATTATTAAATATCCTATAAAAACATAATTCCAAATGGTCTGGACTTGCAATCTTTAGAATGTTTGATAATTTACTTATACAAGGTATATTATCTAACTCTGTATATCTTTTTAAAAAATCTATTCGTTCTTCTGAAATTTCTATTATCATTTCTGAGTCTGTACAACCTGAAATCATACCACATACTAACATAAACAGTATATCTGCCAATTTATATGTTATATGTGATTGACTTCTTGTATCGTCTACTAATTCAAAAAATATGTCTAATCTTTTCTTTATATTCATTTTTATCACCAGTACTATTTTATCAGATTAATTTCTTATTTTGAATTACTTCTTGTAATATTTTTGTAATATGATTAAATTCCCCTGACAAAATTAAAAAAACGCTTGACAAATGCAGAATGTATGATATAATATTATACGTTACAAGAAGAAGTAATTAACTTCTCACCTTATCTTATGGAAAAAGGTTAGAAAATAAATATACACATAAATTATATGTGAATATTGTGGTTAATTGACTTGTAACAAAAGTCAATTTTTTTATTATGGAGGTGTTTTAACATAAAACAAGAATTACCAATTAATGAGCAAATAAGAGTAAAACAAGTTCAATTGATAGGAGTAAATGGAGAAAAATTAGGAATACTATCTAACACAGAAGCATTAGAGATTGCAGAAAGAGAAAACTTAGATTTAGTATTAGTAGCACCTAATGCAAATCCACCTGTATGTAAAATAATGAACTATGGTAAATACAAATTTGAACAAGCTAAGAAAGAAAAGGAAGCAAAGAAAAAACAAAAAATATTAGAAGTTAAGGAGTTAAGAGTAACTCCTAATATAGAAGAACACGACTTTGGATTCAAAGCAAAAAATGCAAGAAAATTCTTAGAAGATGGAAACAAAGTAAAAATTACAGTTCGTTTTAGAGGTAGAGAAGTAAATAACTCTAAAGCAGGAGAAAATGTTTTAAATAAATTTGCCGAAGAATTAGAAGATATTTCTACAGTAGAGAAAAAACCAAAATTAGAAGGTAGAAATATGTCAATGGTTTTAGCTAAAAAAGCATAAAAGCTTTAAATAAATAAAAATACAAAAAGGAGGAGAATAACTCATGGCTAAATTAAAAACAAATAAAGCTGCTAAAAAAAGATATTCATTAACAGCAACTGGTAAAGTAAAAAGAACAAAATCAAACAGAAGACATTTATTAGCAAATAAAACAAGCAGACAAAAAAAATCAGGAAAAATTCAAAATGCTTATGCTGATAAAACATGCGAAAAGACAATTAAGAAATTATTACCATATGGTGGATAATATGTAAATACTAAAAAGAAATAAACAAAATAAGGAAGGTGAAAAAGATGGCAAGAGTAAAAACTGCAAGAACAACAAGAGCAAGACATAAAAAAATATTAAAACAAGCAAAAGGTTATTTTGGAGCAAAACATTATAGATTTAGAAATGCAAATCAAGCTGTAATGAAATCATTATCTTACGCATATGTAGGAAGAAAAGATAAAAAAAGTAATTTCAGAAAATTATGGATAGCAAGAATAAATGCTGCTGCAAGAATGAATGGAATTACATACAGCAAAATGATTGCAGGATTAAAAAAAGCTAATGTAACAATAAACAGAAAAATGTTAGCTGAAATGGCTGTATCAGATCCAAAAGCATTTGCAGAAGTAGCAGAAATAGCAAAAAAAGCATAATTATAAAAATGTAAAAAATAAAGAACTGAATGTCAATAAAATTAAATTGATATTTAGTTCTTTATTTTTCATTGTTTTTTCATTTTAGGTTTTGAAATTAATGCAGCTAAATATCCAAAGAAGATAGCGGCTGCAATTCCACCACTTGCAGCTTTTATTCCTCCAGTAAATGCACCTATTAATCCAGACTGCCTAACACCTTCTATTGCACCTTTTGCCAAATTATATCCAAATCCAGTAAGAGGGACTGTTGCACCAGCTCCTGCAAAGTCTACTAAGTATTGATAAATTCCAAGTCCACCGAGTATTGCTCCTGTTGTTACAAATATTACAAGAATTCTAGCTGGTGTTAATTTTGTTTTGTCTATTAATATTTGTCCAATTATACATATTATTCCACCAACTACAAAACATTTTAATAATGATGTCCAATCAAAAACAGATGCCCAATTTATATCGCCCATAATTTAATCACCTTCCTAATTATTTATTTTTAATTTAAATT
The DNA here is from genome assembly GCA_904384205.1 of uncultured Clostridia bacterium. GTDB lineage: Bacteria > Bacillota > Clostridia > TANB77 > CAG-508 > CAG-269. Next base: position 10,447 of record CAJFJY010000009.1, read on the forward strand.
TCTATACTAATTGCATGAGCAATACCAGGAATACTTTCACCTTGGTGAGAACTAGTAGAATTCATTAAAGCACCAGTTGCAATTAGTAATAATCTTTTTATTTTTTTTTCTTGCAATTGCTTATATAAATATCCTGAAAATACTGTAGCAGCACAACCACAACCACTACCGCCAGAATGTGTATCTTGTTTATTTTTATCAAATATTAAAATTCCGCAGTCATTATAATTTGATTTTATATTGTAGCCTTGAGAAGCCATGATGTCTATAACAATATCTTTACCAACATATCCTAAATCACCACTGATAATGGCATCATAATAATTAGGCGTACGACCTGTATCTAAAAAGTGAGTTACTAATGTATCTGCAAAAGCAGGAGCCATTGCAGCACCCATATTATTGGCATCTTTAATTCCCATATCAACAATTTTGCCAGGTGTAATAGCTGTAATATAAGGACCTTGCCCAGTTTTTGAGATTATTGCGCTTCCAGAACCTGTAACAGTCCATTGAGCTGATTGAGGTCTTTGATTACCAAGCTCTAAGGGAAATCTAAATTGTTTTTCAGCACTACAAAAATGACTTGATGTAGCACAAAGTGAATAATTTGCAAAACTTTCGCTACATATAGCTGATAAGCTCATAGATTCTACAAAAGTTGAACAAGCACCAAATACTCCAAAAAATGGGACATTGGTATCTCGTAATCCAAAATTAGAAGAAATACATTGATTTAATAAATCACCAGCAAAGCAGATATCTATTTCTTGATTTGAAATACCAGATTTAGAAATGACTAGATTTACAGTTTCTTTGATTATTTTGCTTTCAGCTTTTTCCCAACTTTTTTCTCCCCAAAATTCATCTTCTAAAGTTTGATCAAAATACTTACAAAGAGGACCTTCAGCTTCTTTAGGTCCAACAATACTAGCACATTCTAAAATTGTTGGTGGATTATCAAAAAGGATTGTTTGTTTTCCTATTTTTTTCAAAATAATTACCTCCTATACTAAAGTTATTGATTGTGTGGAAAATATCAAATAAATAATACCGACTAATATAGACGCTGAAATACCAAATACAAGTACAGGACCAGCGACTGTGAACATTTTTCCTCCAACACCCATAACATATCCTTCGGATTTATATTCCATGGCAGGTGATACAATTGAATTTGCAAAACCTGTAATAGGGATTAAAGAACCTGCTCCTGCAAATTTACCTATTTTGTTAAAAAGATTAAGGCCTGTTAAAAATGCTGAAATTCCTATTAGTAAAATAGACACAATAGTGCCTGAAGTAGCAGTGTCAAAGCTCCTTTCTTTGCAAATGTTTAATATAATTTGACCAATAGTACAGATTAAACCGCCAACCCAAAATGCATTAAAACAATTTTTGAAAATAGGTGAGTTAGGGGATTTTTCTTCAACATATTTTTGATATTCTTGTTTTGACTCAACTGGATTCATATTAATTATCCTTTCTATTTAAATCTAAGGTAAAACTTAAATCTAAATCAACAAAATATTCTGAAATTTTATTACCATCAATTTTTGCTCTTTGTTCTATGACAGTAACAGTATTTAAATAATCAATAGTTTTGGAAGCTTCTGCAACTGCTTTTACAATAGCATCTTTCCAAGAAATATCAGAATTTCCAGTAATTTTTAAATGTTTTTCTATATCCATGATAAACCTCCATTCGAGCTTTTGGCTCTAACAAATATTTCTTGTAATATTTTTTACATTATTTCAAAAAATATACATTATAATTGTTGCATTTTAGTATTTAAAAAATGTAAACGCTCCCGAATGTAATAATTTATTAATTTTTCCGTCTCCCCATTCTAAAAATTCTAGCAAAAGTTTTTCAAACTTTTGAGAATTTTTGAACGGTCCCCACAAGACCCTCCAAAATTAATAAATTATTACATTCTCGTGCTATTTAAATTTTGATTGTACTGAACTGTGAATGGTAACGAACTGTAACGAATCTTTAAAATATCATAATATTACTATTGAAATTTATTATATAAAAATGATAAAATAAAACAAAAATAGAATATTATAAGGAAGTAAAAAATGATAGATAAATCAAGAGAAATAGCACTAAAAACATTAATAGAAATAGAAGAGAATAAAGCATATTCAAATATTACATTAAACAAAAATATAAAAGAAAACAAAAACAAATTAAATGAAAAAGATATAGCATTTATATCAGAATTGGTATACGGAACAACTAGTTTCAAATTAACTTTAGACGAAGTAATAAAAAAATATTCAAAAATAAAAATAAGTAAAATATCAAAGTGGATTTTAAGCATTTTAAGATTAGGGATTTATCAAATAATATTTTTAGATAAAGTACCAAAATCAGCGGCAGTAAATGAAAGTGTAAATTTAGCAAAAAGATATGGGCATAAAGCTAGTTCAAATTTTGTGAATGCAATATTAAGAAAAGTATGTAAAGAAGATTTCGAGGAATTAGAAAATATACAAGATGATATAGAAAGAATTTCAAAAACTACATCAACACCAGAATGGTTAGTTAAAGAGATTGATAAAAGTTGGGGGATTTCAGATACAGAAGATATATGCAAAAGTTTTAATATAAGACCTAAGATAAATATAAGAATAAATACTTTAAAAATAAAACCAAATGATTTTGCTAAAATTTTAAAAGAAAATAATATAAAATATGAGAGTTTAACAGAAGATATGCCAGAATTTCTAGAAGTTTCAAATTTAAAAAATATTGAAGATATGGATTATTTTAAAAAAGGATATTTTACTGTTCAAGATATTTCAGCTGGATTTACTGCTAAATTATTAAATCCACAAGAAGGAGAAATGATTTTAGATGCTTGTTCTGCACCTGGAGGAAAAACAACATATATTGCAGAAATGATGCATAATAAAGGAAAAATTTTTGCTTGGGATATACACGAACATAGAATAAATTTAGTGAAAGAAAATGCAAAACGATTAAGAATTGACATTATAGAGACTGAAGTAAAAGATAGTAGTATTTTTTATGAAGAATATGTTGAAAAATTTGATAAAGTATTATTAGATGTTCCATGTTTAGGAATAGGAGTGATTAGAAGAAAGCCAGATATAAAATGGCAAAGAACAGAAAAAGATATAAAAGAAATATCTGATTTACAATTTCAAATTCTAAATAACTGTTACAGGTATTTAAAAAATGGAGGAGAATTGATTTATTCCACATGCAGTATATTAAAAGAGGAAAATGAGAACATAATTAATAGATTTTTGGAAATAAATGGAGATTTTGAAATCGAAAAAGACGAAAAAAATAAAATAAAATTTTTTGAGAAATATTATGCTGAAAATCGGATATTTTAGGATAAAACCGACGCAAAAGAATGACGGATTTTTTGTTTGTAAATTAAAGAAAAAATAATATTACAATAATATTACAAGTTTATTACATTTGCATCACATTTTATATACGGATATTGACATTTAACAAAAAAACGATAAAATAAAAGAGTATTATATAGTAAAAAAAGCATTTTTATGCAAAAATTTGAAGAATGATTTTTGTTTAAATGTTAATCATAATAATATAAAAAAATAAAAGGAGCAAGAAATGGCTAGTTGTTTAGGTTTATTTATTGATAACAATTTAATTAAATATGCAAAAGTTTCAAAAGATCATGACAGATTAAAAGTAGAGTCTTTTGGTGTAGAATTTTATGAAAAAATAGATGTAGCTATAAAAAAAGTCATAGACGAAACATATAGCTATAAAACACCTATAAGTATTAATTTATCAAATGAAACCTACAATTACTTTGATATGTTTGCTCTTTTGAACAAAAAGGATTTACCAAAAGCAATAAAAACAGAATTTGAAGCACTTTGCGATGATAAAGGGTATAATCCAAATGTTTTTGAAACAAGATTTGCACTAGTAGATAATCCAGCAGATAAAGAAAAATTAAAAGTAATCCATATAAGTAGTAATAAAATAGATTTAAATAAAAGAGTACAAGAATTTGAAGGATATACTTTATCAGGAATGTATCCAATAGGTATGTCAATTTCTAACTTAGCAGAATTGAAGCCTAAAGAAAGTTATTTAATAGTTAATATAGAAGATAATACAACAATAATTACTGTTGAGGATCAAAAAGTAAATAATGTAAAAACTTTAGATATAGGAAGTAATGATTTCTTAAGTAAATTGAATTTAAAAGAAAATTCTTATTCTAAGGCTTATGAAGTTTGCAAAGAAACAACAATATACACATCAGAAGGAAAAAATCTAGGCGGAGAGGAATCTCAAAGCTTAGAAGATATAATGCCAGTATTATATGACATAGTAGGACAAGTAAGAAAAACAATAAATGAAACTCAGGCTAAATTTAGTAAAATTTATATTACAGGAACAGCAGCATTGATTAATAATATAGACTTATATTTTGAAGAATATCTTGAAGATGCTAGTTGTGAAATTTTAAAACCAAGTTTTATAAATATAACACCTGATATGAATATTAAAGATTATGTAGAAGTGAATTCAGCTATTTCTTTAGCGCTTATGGGATTAAATGTTGGAATTCCAGGAATGAACTTTAAACAATCAAGTTTAAAAGAACAATTAGCAAGTGCGTTAAAGGTTGATATTCATCCTGACAAAAGCGGTAAAGAAAAGAAATTAGCAGGAAATTTGCTTACAAATGATTTATCTGAGCCATTAGATAAAACTGAAAAGGCATTATTAAGAGTTGTATCATCTATTTTGATATTCTTTATAATATATTGTTTATTTGCAGCATTAATAAATAATCAAATGGAAAATAAAAGTGAAGAAGCACAGGCTTCAATAAGTAATACAAATGCACAAATACAATTAGTACAAAAAGATAATACTCAAATAAAAGAAGCAACTAGTAGATATACTGAGTTAATACAAAATTTACAAGAAATAAATGACAAAATAGCAGATGCAAATAGTACAAAAAAAGCAATTCCAAATTTATTAACAGCTATAATGTCAGGTATACCAGATGATGTACAAATAGTTTCAATACAAAATACAAGTGGAAGACATATAGAAATTGTAGCACAATCTACACAATATGATCAATTAGGATTTTTAAGAGCAAAAATAAAAACAGATGGAATTTTAACTGATGTTACTTCAACAGCAGGAGAGAAAAGTAATGATATTATTACTGTAAAGATAGAAGGTGAGTTGCCATGAAAAAATTATTAATTACAATTGTAATAGTATTGCTTACAATTTTAACAATTGTAGCAGTAATTAGAGGATTGCAAATAGGAAACTTGGAAATTTTAGGAATAACAGGGATGAATGAAAAAAATGCAGAGCTTGATGCAGAAATATCTGAAGCAACAAAGTTAGCAAGTACTGATTATCCTAGAGCAGTTGCTGAAACTGAAGAAAATGTAAAAAAACTTCAAACAGAAAAGCAAACATATGATGATATGGTAACAGTAAGTACTGATTCACAAGTTGAGCAAGCAACTCAATTTGCAAAATATGAACAAGAAAAATTATATATATTACTTGGTTCACATGCAAGAAGTGAAGGAGTTGATTTAGATATTGTATTTACAGTTTCTAATAACTTAGCAAATGCTTATGATTTAAACTTTACAGTTACAGGAGCATTTATATCAGTAACAGATTATATTGCTGATATAGAAGATGATTCAGAGTTAGGTTTTAAAATAGAAAATTTTGCTATGACATCAAATGGTGGAGACGAAGTTAAAGCAACATTTACATGCAAAGATATAGTAATAAATGATATAACACAAATAAGTACGGGTACAGATACAGGAACGACAGATGGAAATGAGGCAAATAATACAAATTCAACAAATAGTACAAATACTACAAGTAATACAACAAACAGCACAAATACTACAAATACAACAAACACGACAAATACAGCAAGATAAAAGTAAAGGAGTATGAATATGGCGAAGAGTATAGTAAAAGAAATTATAATAATATTGCTTTTAACATTAGCAATAATATTAATATTAGGAGTATTGCTATATAGATATACAGCATACAACAAAGTTTTACCTGAAGAAGTATCATATACTACTCCAGAAGATGTTAGAAATGTATTAAGTCAAGTTAATGCTACTGATGAAAATGAAACAGCTTTTACTTATCAAGTAACAGCATCAGACTTAAAATCATATGAAAGAACAAAAGAATATGTAGAAGGAAGAAGAAATCCTTTTGCATCAGTAGAAAATGGACAAAGTGCTACAAGTGGAAATCAAGCAACAGGTTCACAAACAACAGGAGGAAGTGGCACATCAAATACAAATTCTAATAGTAATTCAAATACAAATACAAATGATGATAGATTTTTCCCAGATGATGGGACAAAATAATTAAATAGTTTTTAACTTTTTAAAATTATAAATTTATTCTAAAGAAAAGGAGGGGGAAAAATGAGAAACCAAAGAGGTATAACATTAGTTGCATTAGTTATTACAATCATAGTTCTATTAATATTAGCAGCTGTAACAATAGCAGCATTAGGAGGACAAAATGGAATCCTAACAAATGCAAGTAGAGCACAAGTAGCTAATGAGTTAGGTGAAGCACAAGATTTAATAAATCTAACAGCTAATGAGGTTATAAATGAATATTATACTACAACATACGTAAATGGTACAGCAGAGGTAGCTGGAAGTACTGATAAACAGTCAATGGTTGCAGAAGCAATAGATAGTCTTACATTAAATAACGGAACTACAAAAACTGTAATAGTTGAAACAACTGATACACCATCACCAGATACACCAACAGGTAAAAAATTAGTTACAGTAACATCAAAAAATGGAAAAGGAAAAGCAACAGCTAAAATAGATGAAAATGGAACATTAAGTAGTTGGACAGTTACAATTAATGATTAGTAATTAAAACAAAGGAGGATTTAAGAACATGAGAAATCAAAAAGGTATAACACTAGTTGCATTAGTAATAACAATCATAGTATTATTAATATTAGCAGCTGTAACAATAGCAGCATTAGGAGGATCAAATGGTATCCTAACAAATGCAAGTAATGCACAAGTTCAAAATGAATTAGGAGAAGCTAAAGATTTAATCAAATTAGCAGTAAATGAAGGTATAAATGAATATTACACATCAACATATGTAAACGGAACAGCTCAAGATGCGAATTTATCATATTCAATAAATTCAGTAACAACAACAGTAAAAAATAATCCAAAAGCACATGTATTAGCAAAAATAGATGCTGCAAAATCACAAATAACAGCACATGGAACAGCTTTATTATATGTAGTAGGATCAACAGGTTCTGCAACATTACCAGCTGATGCATCAACAGTAACAAAAATACAAATAGTATCTCAAAACAGAAAAGCAGCTGCAGAAGCAACAGTTGAAAGTGACGGAACTTTAGGACAATGGTCAAACTTAGATACAATACCAACAGTATAATGAGAATAATAGTTGAAAAATACAACATTTAGGCATATGCAGTAATGTATATGCCTAAATTTATAAGAAAGGCATTTCGCTAAGCAAGTCTTTGTAGCATGTGCGAAATACATGCCACTCACTTCGTTCGGGCGAATCAATGTAGCTTAACCTTGTTGTATACGGAAAAATCCGTATAGGGTCAAGATAAAAGTCGATTTTTCCTATACAATAAAAAAGAAAAGAATTCTTTTCCAACCTAATTTGTACCGTAAGTAAGGAATGATTATAAAAATGGACATAATTATATATGTAATAATATTTATAATAGGAATAGTATTTGGTAGTTTTTATACACTTGCAGTATATAGAATACCAAAAGGACAAGATATCACACATACAAGGTCATATTGTCCAAAATGCAATCATAAACTTTCTTTTTTAGATTTGATTCCAGTATTTAGCTATATATTCTTAAGAGGAAAATGTAGATATTGCAAAGAAAAAATAAGACCAAGATATTTTATAATAGAATTAATATCAGGAATTAGCTTTGTTGCAATTGCATATTTAATGAATCTAAATATAGAAAGTATTACGATTACAAAGATAATAGACTTTGCATTTATAGTACTTTATCTAACATTTGTTATAATAATGGCAGGAATAGATAAAGAAGATAGAAGTAAGACAAAACCAATAATAATGTATGGTGTTATCATATCAATTATATATATAGTATATCTATGCATAATAGATCAAACTAGTATTTATAGATATGGTATATATCTACTATTCTATTTAATAGTGCTAGTATTAGATACAATAGCTTTAAAGAAAAAAGCAGAAGACAGGTACACATATAATATCTTATTAACGGCCATAACAATGGCAGTATTTACAGGAGAATATGTTACAATATTAGCTATAATAACTACTCTTTTAGCTATTGTTATATATGAGTTATTACAAAAAATAAAAAATAGAAAGAATAATGTAGAAAATAAAGCAGTAGCAGAAAACATAAGTATAGGATTTTATTTAGCAATACCTAATATTATATTTTTCATATTTGTATTAGCATATTATAGATATTTAGTGTAAAATAAACTAAGTAGTACTGACATAGAAAGGAAAGATACTAGAAATGAAATATTTGAAAAACGAAAAAGGAGTTACAGGAGTAGACATTACAATAGCGATTATATTAATAACAATATTTGTAGCAATAATAGCAACATTGTTTTTTAATATACGAAAAACTTCTAGTGATATAGAAAGAAGGACTCAAGCAACTGCATATGCAGTGAGTATAATAGAACAAATAAAAGCAAATGGATTTGATGCTTTACCAACAGTATCAGATGGTACAAACATAATAACTGGATATGAAGATAAATATATTCAGGATAATGGAGTAGATACACCGTATTATCAGACAATAAGAGTAGAAGATTATTCAGAGATTGTAGAAAGCACAGGTGAAGAAGAAATTCAACCAGATGTAGTTAAAAAAATTACTGTAACAATAGCATATAAATCTGGAAATGAAAATCAGGAAATATCATTATCCACATCTATGTCAAAAGATACTTAAAATAAAGGAAGGATGAAATTAATGAAAAAGCAAAATGGTATGACACTTATATCTTTAATTATATATATAATTGCTTTACTAGTGGTTATGGCTGTTATAACAATGCTTACAGGATATTTTTATAACAATGTAAATATTGATTCAGAAATAAATGATAATATGGCACAATTTACACAATTTAACAGTTATTTTGCTGGTGAAATAAATACTAAAGATATAAAAGTATTAGACGCAGAAACATCATCAGATGAATGTTCAAGTTATATTGCTTTTTCAAATAAAAACACATATACATTTTCTAAACCAAATGCTGAATCAAAGGGAGCAATATATTTTAATGAAGTACAAATATGCAACAATGTAGATAAATGCTTATTCACATCTGTAGAAGAAAACGGAAAATATACAATAACAGTAGATTTTCAGTCAGGAAGTTTTAAAAATACTATTACATATACTACAAAGTAGTATAAAAGTAAGAAAGGAATGAACATTGTATGGATTTCAAAAGAAGACAACCTATGGGGGTAGAATTAGTAAAAAGAAACATAGTTACTGAAGAAGATATCGAAAGAGCTCTTCAATATCAAAGAGAACATCCTAATATGAAAATAGGAGACATTTTATATGAGTTAAAAGCTGCTAATCCTAGAACATTAATAGAAGCAATAGGTGATATATTAGGAGAAAAAGGAATATTGCTAGATAGCCAAACAATAAAGGTAAGATTAACAGATTACATGTCTTTAGATGTTGCTAAAGCAAATAAAGCCGTTCCATTTGAAGTTGATAATAACAAAATAAAAGTATGTTTTGCAAATACTACAAATAAAGCAAGAATGGAAACAGTTAGACTTTTATTACTTAATAAAGGTTTAGTAATGGAAAAATATATAACATTTGCAAAAGATATAGATAATTATCTACAATCATTAGGTGGAGAAGTTTATGATGATGTCAAAAAAACAAGTGGAGATGCAACAGTAACAGAATTAGTAGATAGTATAATAAAAACAGGTATAAAAAGAAGAGCAAGTGATATTCATATTGAACCATTAGAAAATGAAATAAGAGTAAGATATCGTATAGATGGAGAATTATTTACAGCACTTAAAATAGATAAAGAAAAACAAGCTCAATTAATAGGTAGATTAAAAGCTATTTCAAATATGCACCAAGAAAAACAAGAATCACAAGATGGAAGAATAACTCTATATGAAGATTACAATATCCGTGTGTCTTCACAACCAAATATTAATGGAGAAAAATTTGTTTTAAGATTACTAAAAAAGGATACAGATATAAGAAATATTTTTGAGCTAGGGTATCCTGGAGATGAAGATAGTGTAAGAAAGAGTTTCAATAAAAGAAATAGTATAACAGTAATTGCAGCACCAACAGGAGAAGGTAAAACAACAACATTATATAGTATTATAGATTATTTAAATAGACCAGAAATAAATATAACAACAATTGAAGATCCTGTCGAAATAAGAATAGATGGATTAAATCAAATAGAAATAGGTGCAAAAAGTACATTTTCAGGTTCTCTAAGAACAGTTTTAAGACAAGATCCTGATATTATACTAGTTGGAGAAATTAGAGATTTAGAAACAGCAGAAATAGCAATCCAAGCAGGACAAACTGGACACTATGTTTTATCAACAATTCATACAATAGATAGTATAGAAGTTATAAACAGATTAAGAAAGATGGAAGTATCGAATTATGATATTGCAAGTATTTTGGCAACAACAGTTTCTCAAAGATTGGTAAGAAGATTATGTCCAGAATGTAAAAGAGAAAGACCACTTACAGATAGTGAAAAGCAAATCATGACTAAAATATTAAATAAATATGGAGAAAATATTGATTTATCAAACGTAAAAACATACGACCCAGTAGGCTGTAAGCATTGTGATAATACAGGATACTATGAAAGAATAGGAATATTTGAAATATTAGATTTTACAGAAGAAATAAAAGAATTAATTGTGCAAGGAGCATCTACATTAGAAATAAGGCAAAAAGCAGTAGAATTAGGATATAGACCATTAATAGTAGATGGTATTAATAAAGTAATAAGTGGTATAACAACATTAGATGAACTTAATAAAAAATTACTATTTTATTAATATGGTTTATGGGTATAACCTAAAACCCAAATTTAATACCAAGGGATAAATTGATTATGAACATAGATAGAATTTTAGATATAGCAATTGAAAAAGATGCATCAGATGTACATCTAATTGCAGAGAACAAGCCAATATTAAGAATAGCAAGAGATTTAGTTCCAATAGAAGAAATGGATGTAATAACACCAGAAGATATGTATGATGTATATGACTATATAATTAGAGGAAATGTTGATAAAGATGCAGTATTTAATGAAACAAGAAAATTGGATACATCATATGAATATGGCGGAATTAGATTAAGAGTAAATATATCATACTCATGCGAAGTTCCGACATGTACAATGAGATTAATAAAAAACGAATTACCAACATATGAAGAATTAGGAGTTCCAGATGTAGTAAGAAGAATGACATATCAACCACAGGGCTTGATATTAGTTACAGGAAAAACAAACTCTGGTAAAACAACAACATTGAACGCATTAATAAATGAAATAAATAATACACAAAATAAAAAAATATTAACACTAGAAAACCCAATAGAATATAGACATCATTCAAAAAAATCATTGATTGTACAAAAAGAAGTAGGAAGAGGACAAGATAGTTTAACATTTAGTAATGGTGTTAAAAATTCATTAAGAGAAGACTGTGATATATTAGTAATAGGAGAAATAAGAGATAAAGAAACAATGGAAGCAGGCATAGAAATGGCAGAATCAGGACACTTAGTAATAGGGACACTTCATACAAAATCTTGTGCAGAAACAATAGATAGAATGATAAACTTTTATGAGGTAAGAGATCAGTCAAGTATAAAATACTTGTTATCAGCATTATTAAAATTAGTAGTATCACAAAGACTATTAAAAGGAACAGATGGAAAATTAGTATTAGTACCAGAAGTAATGGTAGTAGATAATATAGTTGCAGGAATAATAAGAAAAGAAAAAATAAGTGTATCAGAAATAGAAGATGCTATACAAAGTGGAGCAGAAAAAGGAAGTATAGGATTAATAAATTCACTAGCAGAATTATTTGTAAAAGATAAAATAACACTAGAACAAGCAAAAGCACAAATTGAAGAAAAAAATATAGAAATATTAAATAGAACCATAATGCAATTAAAAATAAAAAATGATCCTAATAGGAGGTAATCTAAATGGCGACATATACTTATAAAGCATTGACAAAAAGAGGAATGATAGTAAGAAACAGAGTAGAAGCACCAACAAAACAATCATTAATAAAATTATTAAAATCAAATGAAATGTTACCAATTAGTGTAACAAAAATACCATATGGTGGTTCTAAGGTAAAAAGAAAGCAAAAAAGAAATGTATCAAACATTGATGACATGATGAAAAATTTAAATACAACTAAGATAAATGTTGGAGAGAAAAAATCAAGCTATCAAAAATTGAGAAGTTATTTCACTAAACAACAAAAAATAACTTCGAGAGATATAGTTGTATTTACGCAAAATTTTTACTTATTGAAAAAAGCTAACTTTAATAATATACATGCTTTAAGGACAATAATAGATAGTACAGAAAATTATATATTTAGAGAAATATTAGAAGATATATTAGCAGGTGTAGAAGAAGGAGAGTATATCTATACGACAATGGAATATTATTCTGATGTATTTCCTTATATTTATATAAATATGGTAAAAGTAGGGGAATTATCAGGATCTTTAACAACATCATTAGAACAAGCTGTAACATATCTAGAAGAGACAGATGCATTAAATAGAAAATTAAAATCAATATTAGTACCAAATATTATACAATTCGTATTATTGTTAGTAATGTTATTTGTAGGAACATTAGTAGCTATACCAGCAATACAGAATGTATATGATGAAATAGGAACATCAGATACATTACCAGCAGTAACACTTTGGTTCCAGAAATTTTTGGATAAATTGATAGAATTTTGGTATATACCAGTTCTAATAATTTTAGGAATAGTAGGAGTAATAGTATTTTATGTGCATACACCAAAAGGAAAATATAATTACCATTATTTTAAATATAAAGCACCAATATTTGGAGAATTAATATTTGCACTAGACTTTTCAAGATTAATGAGAGCAATGCTATTAAACCTAGAAAATGGAATGAGAATCCAAGAATCATTAGAAGTAAGTAAAAACGTAGTAAAAAACTATGTAATGTTATCAATGATAGAAACAGCAATAAACAATATATTAGTAGGTTCATCATGGATAGAGCCATTTGAGCAATCAGGATTAACAACACCAATGCAGACAGAAATGTTAAAAATAGGAATGCAAACAGACTTAACAGAAATGATAAGAAAATTAGTAGAGTATATGCAAATAGATATAGATAATATAATGAATAAAATCATGAAAGCATTACCACAAGTAGTATATATCATAGTCGGAGTAGTATTAGTATTCTTCGTATTAGTAGTATTAGTACCATGTGTACAATTATATATGGGTAATTTCTTATTCCCAGCATACTTGTAGAAATAGGGATTTAGGGACGTACCTTAAAATCCCTATAAAAGATAAAAAAAGGTAAAAAGGTAAAAAAATAGAAATACAAAAGAAGAAGGGACGTTCAGATAAAACGTTCCAATTTTATTAAGAAAATAAAATCTTGACATCAATTTTGATGTGAAATTTAAATAATTTACCCTAAACACTAACAAAAAATAAAAAAGATATAAAAGGGAGGCTATAAATTGAATATAGGAATAGATATAGGTGGTAGCCATATAGGAATTGGAGTTGTAAATGAAGATGGAATGATTGTAGAAAAAGTAGAAAAAAGAATAATGAGTCAAGAAAAGAAAAACATAAAAAAGACATTAGAAACATATATAGCAGAGCGAATATTAGAATTAGAAAATAAGTATAAAATATCAAAAATAGGAATGTGTTGTCCAGGAACAATTTTAAATAACATAATAAAAAAATCAGTCAATTTAGGAATAAAAGATTATGACTTAGCAGGAGAAATATCTAAAAAAATAAATAAAAAAATAAAAATAAGAAATGATTGTGAATGTGCGTTAATTGCAGAAAATAAATATGGTTGTCTAAAAAATTATAATAGAGCAGTATTTTTAACATTAGGAACAGGAATAGGCGGAGCAGTAATTATAAATAATCAATTATTAGATACAGGAAATGTTCATGGTTGTGAATTTGGACATATGATAATCGAAAAAAATGGATTACAATGTAACTGTGGAAATAAAGGGTGCTTTGAGAAATATGGATCAATGAAAGCATTTAAAGATAATTTAAGAAAAGCCTTAGGAGTGGACGAAAAAACCAGAGGACAAGACTTAATCGAAATCATTAGAAAAGATGGAGAAAATAAGAAAATAAAAAATATTATAGAAGAATATATAGATAACTTAAGTATAGGAATATCAAACATAGTAAATATATTTGAGCCAGAAGTAATAGGAATAGGTGGCAGTTTTGTTTTTTATAGCGATATTTTATTAGAAAAGTTAAAACAAAATATTATAGATAAAGACTATTTATTTAATCCAAGAGAAGAAATAAATATAGTAACAGCAATATTAGGAAATGATGCAGGAATAATAGGTTCAGCAAATAGGGACGTATCAAATTGAACATTTTTTGTCCAAAAGGGACAGACCTATTTATAAAAAAATGGAGGGAAAATTATGAAAGCTACTAGAGAGAGCTATGGAGAAGCATTATTAGAATTAGGAAAGGAAAATAAAAATGTGGTGGTACTAGATGCAGATTTATCTAGTGCAACTAAAACGAATCTATTTGCTAAAGAATTTCCAAATAGATTTTTCGATATGGGGATAGCAGAACAAAATATGATGTCAACTGCAGCTGGTATTGCAACTTGTAATAAAATACCTTTTGCTAGTACATTTGCTGTTTTTGCAGCTGGTAGAGCTTATGATCAAATAAGAAATAGCATTTGCTATCCAAATTTAAATGTTAAAATTTGTGCTACACATGCAGGTATTACTGTAGGAGAAGATGGTGCAACACATCAAATGATAGAAGATATTTCTTTAATGAGAACTTTGCCAAACATGAAAGTTATGTCAGTTTGTGATGACAAGGAAACTAAATGGGCTGTAAATGAAATTTCAAAGATTGATGGACCTTGTTATTTAAGACTAGCGAGGGTTGCAACTCCTGATATATATGATGAAAATCAAAAGTTTGAATTTGGTAAAGGTATACAAATTGGTAATGGAACTGATGCTACCATTTTTGCGACGGGTGTGACAGTTAATGAAGCTATAAAAGCAAAAGAGGAATTATTAAAAAGAGGAATAGATGTTAGAGTTGTTGACATTCATACTATTAAACCGATTGACAAAGATTTAATAGTAAAATGTGCAGAAGAAACTAATAAATTAATATCAATAGAGGACCATAATATAATTGGAGGTTTAGGTTCAGCAATTTCTGAAGTTTTGACAGAATTTTATCCTAAAAAATTGATTAGATTAGGTGTGAAAGATATGTTTGGAAAATCAGGAAAAGCATTTGATTTAATGAAATTTTATCATATTACTTCAGATGATATATTAAATGAATTGTAAATTTTTTGTGAACTTAAAATAAAGAAAAAACGCCTAAAATGTTAAAATATAAAGGAAAAGGAAAAAATTACAAGATATTTTTAATTATAAGAGTATTGCAAAATTTGTAGATTATTGTTATTATAAATACGGTAAAATGAAAATAATTTCGGACTGAAAGGAAAGAATTTTAATGATAGAATTTAGAAATGTAAGTAAAACATATGATACAGGAACTAAAGCTGTAAAAAATGCCAATTTTAATATAGAAAAAGGCGAATTTGCTTTTTTAGTAGGTTCATCTGGAAGTGGAAAATCTACATTAATTAAATTAATATTAAAAGAAGAAGAACCTACATCTGGAAATATTATTATAAATGGAAAGGATACAACATTTTTAAAACCAAGTAGAGTTCCATATTTAAGAAGAAGTATGGGCGTTGTTTTCCAAGACTTCAGATTATTACCTGATAAAACTGTATATGATAATGTAGCATATGCAATGTATATAGTAAGAGCAACACCAAGACATATAAGAAGACAAGTACCAATGGTATTATCGCTTGTAGGATTAAGTAATAAGGCTAAAATGTATCCTCATGAATTGTCAGGAGGAGAACAACAAAGAGTGGCATTAGCAAGAGCTTTAGTAAATAATCCTTCTATGTTAATAGCAGATGAGCCAACAGGAAACTTGGATCCTGATACTGCATGGGATATCATGACATTATTAAATGATATAAATATGAGAGGAACAACAGTTGTAGTAGCAACACATGCCAAAGACATAGTTGATAAAATGAAAAAAAGAGTTATACATATACGAAAAGGCGAAATAATTAGAGATGATAAAAAAGGTGGGTATGATTGTGAAATATAACATATTAGGATATTTAATAGGAGAAGGATTTAGTAACGTATTTAAAAACAAGAAATCGACTGGTGCATCACTTGTAATTATGTGTGCTACAATGATAATATTTGGTGTATTCTTAATTTTAGGAGAAAATATTAATCATTTTGTTGATAATTTAAAAGCAGACCAAGGATTTAGTGTATTTATAAAAGTAGATGCAACTCAAGAAGAAATAGATAAAGTCGGAGAAGAAATCAGAGCAATAGATGGTGTAAATACGGTTGATTTTGTATCAAAAGATGATGCATTAAATATTATGAGAGAAAGATTAAAAGATACAAAAGGAGTATTAGATGGATTTGATAAGGAATTATTAAAAACATCATACACTGTAACAGTAACAGATTTATCAAAAAGTAAGGATATTCAAAATCAAATAAACGGAATAGAAAATGTAGCTAAAATTGAGAGCAGTGATGAAACAGTTGCAGCATTAGTTAATATTGCTAATGGAATAAGAATTGTAACAGGAGTAATACTAATATTATTAATAATTATATCAGTATTTATAATATCAAATACTATAAAACTTACAGTACATGCAAGAAGAAAAGAAATTTCTATTATGAAATATGTAGGTGCAACAAATAGCTTTATAAGATGGCCATTTGTAGTAGAAGGTATGATTATAGGAATTATTGCTAGCTTAATATCTATTGTAATAGTAGGTGGAGCATATAACTTTATTGCAAATGAAGTGGTAAATGCAGAATTTATGCAAATGATAAATGGATCTTTAGTAAGTTTCCAAGATATGTTATCTTCAATAATTATAGTATATATGTTATTAGGTATTGGTATTGGAGCATTAGGAAGTATTATTTCTATGAGGAAATACTTAAAAGTATAAAGGAGAAAATATGCGTAAAATTTTATGTATTATTTTAATATTAATAGCATGCTTTATATCAGGAATGACCTATGCAGAAAATGAAATAACAAACCAAAACACAACAAATTCTACAAATAATACTGATTTACAAACACAACAACAGCAGTTAAAAGAACAAATAGATCAAGCAAATCAGGAACTATCAGAAACTCAAAGTCAATTATCAGACAATTTAAAAGAAATCGAGGAGTTAGATCAAAAAATAGAAGATTCAGAAAACGAATTGAATCAATTAAACGAGCAAGTACAATCATTAAAAGAAGAAATATCAGCAGTAGAAACAGAACTTGCAGAAGTAACAGAAAAATATGAAGCACAAAAAGAAATATTTGAAAAAAGAGTGGTAGCATTATATGAAACAGGGGAAGTAAGTTATTTAGATATATTGTTAAATTCTAGTAGTATTTATGAATTTGTATCTAGCTATTATGTAATATCAGAGATAGCAGAAGCAGATAATGACTTACTAACAAGTATAGGTGATAAAAAAGATGAAATAGAATTGAAGAAAAAGACTCTAGATCAAGAAAAAGAAAACTTGGCATCGCTTGTAGAGACACAACAGAGGACATCTAAGATATTACAAAATACAAAAATAATTAGAGAAAATTATGTATCAAAATTATCAGAAGAAGAAAAGCAAAAACAAGCTCAAATTGATGAAATGACAGCACAATATAAAGCGATAAATACTCAAATTTTAGAATTGTTAAATCAAGGAATTGATACAGAATATATAGGAGGAGAACTTGCTTGGCCAGTTCCAGGATATACCAGAATTACATCTGAATATGGTATGAGAGTTCATCCAATAACAGGACAATATAAATTACACACAGGAGTGGATATAAGTGCTCCAATGGGAGCAAACTTTATAGCAGCAAATGATGGTATTGTAGTAAAAGCAGAATATAATACAGCTTATGGCAGAATGGTAGTTATAGATCATGGTGGAGGAATTTCAACATTATATGCACATGGTAGTGAAATATTAGTAGAAGTTGGACAAGCAGTAAAAAGAGGGGATAGTATTTTAAAAGTTGGGTCATCAGGATATTCTACAGGTCCACATGCACATTTTGAGGTCAGAATAAATGGAGTAGTAACAGACCCTATGCCATATATAACAAACGGAATAGTTCCGGGAACAGAAGAAAATGATGAAGAAACTAATGAAGTAAATACAAATACAACGAACCAATATTAGTAAATTTAGTTTTAAATATACTAGCAATTTTAAATAAATTTAAAATTTAGGAGGAACACATGAAAAATTTAAGTAAAAAAATACTAGGAATTGTTATAGCTATACTAATATTACTAAGTACAAATTTATCAATTGCTGCAACCGAAAGCGAATTAAGTAGTCAAAAAGCAGAAAACGAAGAAAAAATAGAAAATGCCAAAGATCAGCAAGAAGAAATAAATGAAGCTAAAAACACTGTAATGGAAGAAGTGAATGCATTAAATAATCAAATAGGAAGTTATCAAAGCCAGATAAGTGGATTAGATTCACAGATAGATGAAGCAAATAAAAAAATAGAAGCAGAAACTAATAAATTGAATGAAGCACAAGCAAAATATGATGACCAGCAAGAAATATTTAATACTAGAGTAGTAGCATTATATGAAATGGGTGAAACTACATATTTAGATTATTTATTAAGTGCAGATAGCATTACAGAGTTTCTTTCTACATATTATATAATGTCAGAAATTGCGGAAGCAGATACAAACATGTTAGAAGAAATACAAAAACAAAAAGAGGAGATAGAAAAAACAAAACAAGAATTAGAAAATAGCAAAAATGAGTTAACAACAGCCAAGGCAGACAAAGAAAGAGTAGCACAACAATTACAAAATACAAAATCTCAAAAAGATAAATATGTTGCACAGTTATCAGAAGAAGATAAGAAATTACAAAGTCAGATAGAAGAATTACAACAGGCTAATATTCAAATTGAGCAAGAGATAAAAGAAGCACAAAGAAAATATCAAGAGCAGATAAAAGAATTAGAGAATAATAAAAATAATAGTTCAAATGGAAGTTCATCAGGTGGAAATTATACTGGAGGTGGAAGTGGAAGATTCCAAAGACCAGTAGCATCAGGAACAATTACAGCAACAATGTATTACCCAAGCGGTGGATATCATGGAGCATTAGATTATGGAGTTCCAGTAGGAACGCCAGTATATGCTGCAGATACAGGAGTAGTTTTAAAAACTGCAAATTTGACAAGTAGTTATGGTACATATGTAGTAATTCAACATGCAGGAGGTTTACAAACATGGTATGCCCATGGTACACCAGGTTCAATATGTGTTTCACCAGGTCAAACAGTATCACGTGGACAACAAATTATGAAATCTGGAAATTCTGGAAATTCGTCAGGAGCTCACTTACATTTTGAAGTTAGAGTTGCACCATATGATTATAATACTTGTAGAGTAGACCCTAGAAAGTATTTGTAAACAAATATATAGATAATGATAAATATATGTGATAAAAACTTTTACAATGTAAAAGAATTAAAAAAGAAATTGAAGAATAAAATAAAAGGGACGGAAGTATCCGTCCGAAATTTATTGTATAGGATATAAATTAATTTATTAATAAAATTATAAAATGACAAACTTTTTATAAGGCTTGTTTTAAAGACATCTGGTAAAATGTCAAGATAATTTTTGAAAAAATTTTAATTTTTTTGTACATTGATAATATAAAAAGGGCTCACTTAATAGACTTCCAATA
>CAJFJY010000010.1:0-5287 GCA_904384205.1 uncultured Clostridia bacterium
AAATCCATAAGCATAAAAGAAAGTTTTGTTAGCTATTTCGTAGTTAGATAAATCAGCATTTAAAAATCTTAAAAGCATAAGACCTAATTTTTCATAAAAGGGAAAATAGATACTAGCAGGATGTTTCAATCCATTGTCTGTTTTTTCTGTTTCCTTATAATATACATCTCTTAATTTATTTTCAGTATCTAAATGGTAATCGACTTTATAAAAATATAATGGTGTAGCATAATATTCTTTTTTAGTTTCAGTATTAAACCAAAAATAGAAATCGTCAAAAAATGAATTACATCCTAATAAAACAACATTTTATTTAAGATGTAACACTTATGCAACAAATACACATTTAGAGCAATAATTTAGAAAAAGTAACAAACTTTGTAATCGAACAAATTAAGAAAAGATGTAAAGAATTTTTAAGTGAAGAAAAATATACTAAAATAGCAAAAACATCAAAAGACAAGATAATCAAAGATAAGTTTAATGTTAAAAATGAAATTCTTATTACGTAAGTAACAAGGTTCTGGGGCATCCACTAGCAATCTATGATTGCTTCAGTGGGTCAGGTTCTTATTTTAGAAAAGAAAATTAAAGATAATAAACAAGAGAATAGACAAATTATATGAAGATAAATATAATGGTCTATTTGAAGATGAAGATTATTCAAGACAAATCAGCTTACAAAGTACTCTAGCAAAAACAGGAGAAGCAAATAATGGGTGCCTATATTTTTTTGTAAACAAAGGAGTATATGTACCGTAACGCATAAATAAGATGAAATTTTTCTTGCTATTTTTATTGTAATATAGTAAAATAACTTAAAAAGCACTAGAGATTAAAAATAGAAAAAATAAGAGATTGGAAGTGTAGAAAAATGAAAAAATTACCATATGGAATAAGTAATTATGAAGAATTAGTAAAAGACAATTACTATTATGTAGATAAAACAAAATATATAGAAAAACTAGAAAATTTACCAGAAAAAAGGATAATGTTTTTACGTCCAAGAAAATTTGGAAAAACTTTATTTACAAGCACATTAGAAAATTATTATGATTTAAAAAAAGCAAATAAATTTGAAGAATTATATGGAGACACATATATAGGAAAAAATCCAACAAAACTAAGAAACAGCTATTATATATTAAAATTCAACTTTTCAGGGATAGACACAACAGATGAAGAAGCAACAATAAGAGGATTTAAAAATGAAGTTGCATCATCTATAAAAATGTTTGTAGAAAAATATGGACTAGATTTTTATATAAATATGCAGGATGAAGCCGAAAATATATTAGATAACCTAATAAAAGCATTTAATATACAAAAAGAAGAACAAAAAATCTATGTAATAATAGATGAATATGACCATTTTGCAAATGAACTACTAGGATTTCACACAGAAGAATTTAAAAGTCTAGTATCAAAAAATGGAAAAGTAAGAAAATGGTATGAGATATTAAAAAAAGGAACAGAAAGTGTAATAGATAGAATATTCATAACAGGAGTAGCACCAATAACATTAGATAGTTTAACATCAGGATTTAATATAAGTTTAGATATGACTCAAGATAGAGAATTTAATGAAATGATGGGATTTACAGAAATAGAACTAAGAAAATTAATGGATGAACAAAATATATCAAAAGAAAAGCAAGAAGAAATAATACCAGTAATGAGAGAAAATTATGACGGATACAGATTTTCAATACATGCAAAAGAAAAAATATATAATTCAAATATGTGTTTATATTTCTTAAATAACTATGTAAGATTTAGTGAAATGCCAGACCAATTAATAGATATGAACATAGCAAGTGATTACAATAAATTAGGAAAAATGTTAGACTTATGCAAAGGAAAAGAAAGAGAAAAAGTCATAGAAAAAACAGTATCAGGAGAAGGAATAGTAAGTGATATAAGGCAAAAATTTAACCCAGCGATAGAATTTACGGAGATAGATTTAGTATCTATGCTATTTTATTTAGGATATTTAACAATAGCAGGAGAAGAATTTGAAAAACCAGAATTAAAGATACCAAACAGAGTAATGAAAGAAATATATTCAGAATATTTTCTAGAAATATTAAAAAAAGAAACAGATTTTGAAGTATCAGAAAGTAATTATAACGAAATAACAAGAGAAATAGCATTAGAAGGGAAAATAGATAAAATAATAGAAATATTACAAACATATTTAAAAAATTTATCAAATAGAGATTACATGAAATTTGATGAAAAATATATAAAATTAATATTTTTCTGTATAGCGATGAATCTAAAGATATTTAGATTAAAATCAGAAATGGAAGTACAAAGAAAATACCCAGATATATTACTAATACCAAAAGATAGAACAAAAGGATATAAAGGGGTAATGATAGAATTTAAATATCTAAAAAAAGATGAAGTAGGAAAATTAAAAGAAAAACAAGAGGAAGCAAAAAAACAAATAGAAGAATATGGAGAATTTGAAGAAATAAAAGAATTAGAAAATATATATAAATATACAGTAGTAGCAGTAAACGATGAAATATATATAGAAAAAGTAAATTAAAAATATAAATTTTACATATACTTAAAACAAAAACACAAGGAGGACATATGTTAGAATTAAAAAATATAACTAAAGATTACATATCAGGAGATACAAAAGTTGAAGCTCTAAAAGGAGTATCAATAAAATTTAGAAAAAGTGAATTTGTATCAATATTAGGACAAAGTGGATGTGGAAAAACAACTTTGTTAAACATAATTGGAGGATTAGATAAATATACAAGTGGAGATTTAATCATAAATAACAAATCCACAAAAGAATTCAAAGATAGAGATTGGGATGCATACAGAAACTATTCAATAGGTTTTGTATTTCAAAGCTATAACTTAATACCACATCAAACAATATTATCAAATGTCGAACTTGCATTAACATTATCAGGAGTATCAAGAAAAGAAAGAACAAAAAGAGCAATAGAAGCATTAGAAGCAGTAGGACTAAAAGAGCAAATTCATAAAAAGCCAAATCAATTATCAGGAGGGCAAATGCAAAGAGTTGCAATAGCAAGAGCTATTGTAAATAACCCAGATATAATCCTTGCAGATGAACCAACAGGAGCATTAGACACAAAAACAAGTATGCAAGTAATGGATATTTTAAAAGAAATATCAAAAGATAAATTAGTAATAATGGTAACACATAATAGCGAACTAGCAGAAAAATATTCAACAAGAATAATAAAAATACTAGATGGAGTCATAACAGATGACTCTAACCCTTATGACGAAAAAACAGAAATAAAAGAAGAAAAAAATGAAAAAAAGAAAAAAACATCAATGAAATTCTTTACTGCATTAAGACTAAGCTTAAATAATTTAATGACCAAAAAAGGAAGAACGATATTAACATCATTTGCAGGAAGTATAGGAATAATAGGGATAGCACTAATATTGTCAATTTCGAATGGAGTTCAAAGTTATATAAATAAAGTAGAAGAAGAAACATTATCATCATATCCAATCACAATACAAGAATCAACAGTAGATATGACAAGCATGATTGAAAATATGATGGGAGAAAATTCAGAAAATGAAGAAAAGCATAATGATAATAAAATTTATTCATCAAATGTAATGGGAGAATTACTAACAACATTATCTAGCAAAATAGAAAGTAATAATCTAACAGAATTAAAAAAATATATAGATGCAGGAAATAATGGAATATCAGATAATGCAAATGCAATACAATATAGTTACAATTTAAATTTAAATTTATATAAAGAAGATACATCAAATGGAGTAGTACAAGTAAACCCAAGTACAGTAATGGATGCAATTGGAATGGGAGAAATAATGGATGCTAGCCAAAATTCTTCAATGAGTTCAATGTTTGGAACATCTAGCAGTATGTCAAATACAGATGTATGGCAAGAAATGTTAGATAATGAAGAATTATTACATTTACAATATGATGTGTTAGCAGGAACATGGCCACAAGCATATAATGAAGTTGTATTAATAGTAAATGAAAATAATGAAATAAGTGATTACACTTTATATACACTTGGACTAAAAGATCAAAAAGAATTAGAAGAAGACTGGAAAGCAATAGAAAATGGAGAACAAATAGAAGAACACGAACAAACATCATATACATATGATGAATTATTAAACTTATCATTTAAACTAATTTTAAACTCAGACTATTATCAAAAAGAAAACGAAATGTGGATTGACAAAAGCGGTGATGAAGAATATATGAAAGAAAAAATAGCAAATGCAGAAAGTTTAAAAGTAGTTGGAATAATAAAACAAAATGACCAAAGTGTAGCAGCAGGAATGTCAAGTGGAATAGGATATCTAAAAGATTTAAAAGAATATGTAATAAATAAATCAAATGAATCAGAAATAGTAAAAGAACAAAAAGAGAATCCAAATATAAATGTATTCACAGGATTAGAATTTAGAGATGATGACGAACAATTTAATTATAACAATTTAAGCAATGAACAAAAATTAGCAATGGCACAATTGAGTACTGAACAAATAGCAGAAATGATGGAAGCATATACTGAAAATGTAAACGCAACATATGAAAATAACTTAGAAAAATTAGGTGCAATAGATTTAAACAGTCCAAGTCTAATTAATATATATCCAAAAGATTTTGAAGCAAAAGATAATATAACAAAAGCAATAGAAGAATATAACCAAAAACAAAGAGATGAAGGAAAAGAAGAAAACACAATAAGCTATACAGACCTAGTAGGAATAATGATGAGTTCTGTAAGTCAAATAATAGATATAATAAGTTATGTATTAATAGCATTTGTAGCAATATCATTAATAGTATCATCAATAATGATAGGAATAATAACATATATATCAGTATTAGAAAGAACAAAAGAAATAGGAATATTAAGAGCAATAGGAGCATCAAAAAAAGACATATCAAGAGTGTTCAATGCAGAAACATTCATAATAGGGCTAATATCAGGGTTAATAGGAATAGGAGTAACAGTATTACTAACAATACCAATAAATAGCATAATATTTAGCCTAACAGGAGTAGAAATAAATGTATCATTACCAGCAGTTGCAGGAATCATACTAGTTGCAATAAGTATGATATTAACAATAATAGCAGGATTAATACCAGCAAAAATGGCAAGCAAAAAAGACCCAGTAATAGCATTAAGAACAGAATAAGGCTTAAGGGGGGATTTTGGGGACGGACTCAATTTTCCCCCTTATTTATTAAAATATAATATTATAAAAATAAATTTAG
>CAJFJY010000010.1:5362-35932 GCA_904384205.1 uncultured Clostridia bacterium
TTTATTAAAATATAATATTATAAAAATAAATTTAGAGGGGGAAAATTGAGTCCGTCCCCAAAATCCCCCCCTTAGAAGGATGGCATAAAATGGAAGAATTATTAGAAAACAGTGATAATAAAGAATATATGCTAAAGCAAGTAAAAGAAGATGGGAAAAAACTAGAATTCGCGTCAGATAGATTAAAAAATGATAAAGAACTAGTTTTAGAGGCATTAAAGCAAAATGGTGAAGCATTAGAATTTTCATCTGACAAATTGAAAAATGACAGAGACGTTATTAAACTTGGAGTTGAAGGAGCTCCATGGACAATATGTTATGCCTCTGAAAAATTAAGAGATGATAAAGAAATAATGTTAGAGAGTTGTAAAAACTATGGTCAAGCTTTATATTATGCAAGTGAGGATTTAAGAGATGATGAAGAAGTTGTAAGAGCAGCAGTAGCTAATAAAGGTATTATTATAAAATATGCAAGTTACAGACTAAGGGATAATAAAGAAATTGCTAAAATTGCAATTGAACAAGACAAAAGAGCTTACCATTTTTTAACTGCAAATTTGAAAAATGATGAAGAATTAAAGAATTTAGCAAAATAGCTTGCAAAATTATGGGATTTATAGTAAAATAGGTATGTTAAAAGACATACCTTTTTCTTAGCTTATTATTAACACCTAATATTAAGCTCAGATAAAGGAATAAAAAAATAGGAGGTGTAAAAAAATGACAAAGGAAAGAAAACAAGAAATAATCAACACATATAAAAGAGAGGAAAATGATACTGGTTCACCAGAAGTACAAATAGCTCTTTTAACAGAAAGAATCAATGAATTAACAGAACACTTAAAAGTACATGTTAAAGATAATCACTCAAGAAGAGGATTATTAAAAATGGTTGGTAAAAGAAGAAATTTACTAAACTACTTATCAAAAAAAGATATCCAAAGATACAGAGATATAATCGAAAAATTAGGATTGAGAAAATAAAGGATTAAAAGCCTATGCTTTTTGGCATGGGCTTTTAAAAAGAAAAGATATTTAATTTGAGCTATTAGAATAGTAGCTTGTATTATGCATTAATAGGAATATTAATGCATAATAGAGGTTACAATCTAATATAGCTCAAGTGAAATAAACAATTTATTAAAAAGGAGAGAATTTTATGTTTAAAACTTATGAAACAGAATTAGCAGGAAGAAAATTGACATTTGAAACAGGAAAAATGGCAGGACTAGCTAATGGAAGCGTACTAGTAAGATATGGAGACACATGTGTTATAGTAAATGTTACTGCATCAAAAGAACCAAAAGAAGGAGTAGACTTTTTTCCATTATCAGTAGATTATGAAGAAAAGCTATATGCAGTTGGAAAAATACCAGGTTCTTATCAAAAAAGAGAAGGAAAACCTTCAGATAAAGCAATATTAACATCAAGAGCAATAGATAGACCATTAAGACCACTATTCCCAAAAGATTTTAGAAATGATGTTGTTGTAGTTGCAACAGTTTTGTCTGTTGATCAAGATAACTCACCAGAAGTTGCTGCAATGATAGGAGCATCATGTGCACTATCAATTTCAGACATACCATTTGGAGGACCAACAGCAGCAGTAAATGTTGGGTTAGTAGATGGAGAAATCATAATAAATCCAACAGAAGAACAAAGAAAACATAGTGACTTAAATTTAACAGTTGCAGGAACAGAAAAGAAAATTGCAATGATTGAAGCAGGAGCAAATGAAGTTCCAGATGATGTAATGTTAAAAGCTATAAAAGAAGGACATAAAGAAATAAAGAAAATATGCAAATTTATCTCTAAAATCAAAAAAGAAATAGGAAAACCAAAATTTGAGTATAAATCATTTGCAGTAGATGAAGATGTTTATAAATTTGTAGAAGAAAACTATGAAGCAGAAATGAAAGAAAAAGTGCAAGAAGAAGATAAAGAAACAAGAGACAATAATATTTCAGAATTAACAGAAAAAATAATTGCAGCATATACAGAAAAATTTGGAGAAGAGCAAGCAGAAGAACATCAAACAGATTTAGGAGAAGCAATATATAAATTAGAAAAGAAATGTGTTAGAAACATGATTTTCTATGAACATAAAAGAGTAGACGGTAGAGCAATAGATGAAATCAGACCTCTATCATGTGAAGTAGGGCTATTACCAAGAGTACATGGAAGTGCATTATTTACAAGAGGACAAACACAAGTATTATCTGTTGCAACACTAGGAATGATAAGTGAAGAACAAACATTAGATGGAATAGACACAGAAGAAGCAAAAAGATATATGCATCAATATAATTTTCCAAGCTATAGCGTAGGAGAAGCAAGACCATCAAGAGGACCAGGAAGAAGAGAAATAGGGCATGGTGCATTAGCAGAAAAAGCATTAGTACCAGTAATTCCATCAGAAGAAGAATTTCCATATGCAATAAGAGTAGTATCAGAAGTCTTATCATCAAATGGTTCAACATCACAAGCAAGTATATGTGGAAGCACATTAGCATTAATGGATGCAGGTGTACCTATAAAAAGACCAGTAGCAGGAATTTCAACAGGACTTGTAACAAATCCAGAAGATGAAAATGACTATGTAATGCTTACAGACATCCAAGGATTAGAAGATTTCTTCGGAGATATGGACTTCAAAGTTGGAGGAACAGAAAAAGGAATAACAGCAATACAAGTAGATATCAAAGTTGATGGATTAACATATGACATCATAAAAGAAGCTTTCAAAAGAACAAGAATTGCAAGAAAACATATATTAGAAGATGTAATGTTACCAGTTATAAGTAAACCAAGAGATGAAATATCAAAATATGCACCAAGAATCGTAAAAACAAAAATAAAAGTTGATAAAATCAAAGATGTAATAGGACCTGGTGGAAAAATGATAAATAAAATCATAGACGAAACAGGAGTAAAAATAGACATTGAAGAAGATGGACAAGTATATATCTATTCTTCAGACTCAGAAAAAGCACAAGAAGCACTAGAAATGATAGAAGACATAGTGAGAGAAATTGAAGTTGGAGGAATATACTTAGGAGTTGTAACAAAAATAATGGCATTTGGAGCATTTGTTGATTTAGGATGTGGAGGAAAAGAAGGATTGTTACACATTTCAAAAATATCTAAAGAAAGAATTAAAAATGTAGAAGATGTCTTAAAAGTTGGACAAAAAGTAACTGTAAAAGTTACAGATATAGATGATCAAGGTAGAATTAATTTAACAATGAGAGATTTAAGCAGTAATGAAAAATAATGCTAAAAGTTGCCAAAGGGGACGGGGCTTTTTGGCAACCTTTTTATTAATTATTTATAGCTAAATTATATTATTTTATAAAATCTGTTCATTTCATTCGAAAAGAATTTATAGTATTTCTGGATGAGCCTCTTTCATTCAGACTCAAAATCAAAGATTTTGCCCATGAACATCCCTCATCCAGAAAAACAATAAATTCTAATTCTCATTCGAATCAAGCGATTTTATAAAATAATATAATTTAACAAAAAAAGTTCTAATTTAAAATAAATTGCCAAAAAGCCCCGTCCCTTTTGGCAATTTTAAGGGAGTAATAAAATTGAAAGTATCAGAATTTAATTATGATTTACCAGAAGAACTAATAGCTCAAACACCATTAGAAAAAAGAGACGAATCAAGACTAATGGTTTTAAATCGTAAAAATCAAACAATAGAACACAAAAAATTTAAAGATATAATTGAATATTTAAATCCTGGAGATTGTTTAGTAAGAAACAACACAAAAGTAATACCTGCGAGAATATATGGAAAAAAAGAAACAGGAGCACATGTAGAGTTTTTACTATTAAATAATATAGAAGGAGATATATGGGAATCAATAGTAAGACCAGGAAATAAACTACATGTTGGAACAAAAGTAATATTTGGAGATGGACTTTTAAAAGCAGAAATATTAGAAATAATGCCAGGTGGAACCAGAAAAGTAAAATTCACATATGATGGAATATTTAACGAAATTTTAGACCAAATAGGATTAATGCCGCTACCACCATATATCCATGAAGAATTAAAAGACAATGATAGATATCAAACAGTATATGCGAAATATGAAGGTTCAGCTGCTGCACCAACTGCAGGATTACACTTTACGCCAGAACTACTTAAAAAAATAGAAGAAAAAGGTATAAAAATTGCAAATGTAACACTACACGTAGGAATTGGAACATTTAGACCAGTTAAAGAAGAAAATGTAGAAGAACATCAAATGCATAAAGAGCGTTTTTATGTTAAACAAGAAGATGTGGATAAAATAAATGAAACAAAAAAAGCAGGAAAAAGAGTAATCGCAGTAGGAACTACATCATGTAGAGTATTAGAAACAATTGCAGATAGAAACGGAATGGTAAAAGAAACAGAAGGAGACACCGGAATATATATATACCCAGGTTATAAATTCAAATGCTTAGATGGATTAATTACAAACTTCCATCTACCACAATCAACCTTATTAATGTTAGTATCAGCATTAGCAGGAAAAGATTATATAATGAAAGCGTACAAAGAAGCAGTAAAAGAAAAATATAGATTTTTCAGCTTTGGAGATGCAATGTTTATAGAATAAATGTAAAATTGCCAAAAAGCCCCGTCCCTTTTGGCAAAAAAGGAGAGAAAAGATGAAGCCAGCAGTAACATATGAATTATTACATATAGATAAATCAACAGGAGCAAGAAGAGGAGTAGTGCATACACCACACGGAGACATACAAACACCAGTATTTATGCCAGTAGGAACACAGGCAACAGTAAAATCAATGACACCAGATGAACTAAAAGAAATGGTAGGAGCGCAAATTATATTATCTAATACATATCATTTGTATTTAAGACCAGGATCAGATATTGTAAAAGAAGCAGGAGGACTTCACAAATTCATGAATTGGGATAGGCCAATTTTAACAGACTGTGGAGGTTTCCAAGTTTTTAGTTTATCAGCACTTAGAACAATTACTGAAGATGGAGTAGAGTTTAGATCACATCTTGATGGGAGCAAACATTTCTTTTCACCAGAAAGTGTAATGAAAATTGAAGAAGATTTAGGTGCAGATATTATAATGTCATTTGATGAATGTGTAGAATATCCAGCAAGTTTTGAATATACAAAACAATCTATGGAAAGAACAACAAGATGGGCAAAAAGATGTAAAGAAGCACATAAAACTGAAAATCAAGCACTATTTGGAATAATACAAGGCGGATTTTATGAAGATTTAAGAAAAAAGAGTGCAGAAGACTTGATAGCATTAGATTTACCAGGATATGCAATAGGAGGAATAAGCGTAGGAGAACCAAAAGAAGAATTCTTAAAAATGTTATATTATACAGCACCTCTAATGCCAAGTGATAAGCCAAGATACCTAATGGGTGTAGGAACCCCAGATTACTTAATAGAATCAACAATAGCAGGAATTGATATGTGCGATTGTGTATTACCAACAAGAATTGCAAGAAATGGAACAGCTTTAACATGGAGTGGAAATGTAGTTGTAAGAAATGCAACATATGAAAGAGATTGGGGACCATTAGATCCTGATTGTGATTGCTATACTTGTAAAAACTACACAAGAGCATATATAAGACATTTAATAAAGGCAAATGAAATTCTAGGAGTAAGATTATTATCAATTCATAACTTAAGGTTCTTGACTAATTTAATGGAAAAGGTTAGAATAGAAATAGAGCATGATAATTTATTAAACTTTAAAAATGAATTTTACAAAAAATTTGGTTACACCAAATAGATAAGGGGGTACAAATGAATATAATTGAAGAAGATTTTAAAAAGGAACCAAAAAAAGATAATACTAGAGTAATTGCTAAAATAATATTAATAATAATAGTGCTACTAGTATTAGTAATAGTAGGAATACTAATTACAATGGCATATATAAATAATTCTCAACTACGTGTATATGTAGATGGACAAGTAAGTGATGATGTAAAAAACTTATTAATAATAGAAGAAGATGGAACAGTTTATATTCCTATTAAAGAAATAGCAAGTTATTTAGGTTATAGCAGTTATAATGGAGAATATACAAACAGGTCAGAAGATAGAAGTAAATGTTTTGTACAATCTGAAAATGAAGCAGCAAATTTCACTTTAGGTTCAAATGAGATATACAAACTAAGGCTAACAGGAACATCAAGTACAGGACAGAATTATGAAATCTATTATATGAATAATCCTGTAACTTCAAGAGATGGAAAATTATATACAACACAAGAAGGTTTAATGGAAGCATTTAATGTTTCATTTGATTACAACAGAGACACAAATAGAATTCAAATATATACAATGCAATTTATGATAGATGCATATGAAAATTCTGTATTAGATGCAGGATATACATCAATACAAAATGACTTTAACAATCATAAAGCAGTATTAGAAGATATGTTGGTAGTAGAACAAAATTCTTCATATGGAGTAATAAAAGCTAGCACAAAAGAAGTGTTGATAGAACCTAAATATAATCAAATTGAGTATTTACCAGAAACAAATAACTTTTTAATAACAAGTAATGGACAAGTTGGAATTTTAGCTCCAAATGGAGATACAAAAGTACAACTAATATATGACAGATTAGAATTAATGGACAGTGATTCAGAAATATATCTAGCTGAAAGAGATGGAAGATACGGAGTTGTAGATATAAATGGAAACATTATAATTCATTTAGATTATGATGAAATAGGAATAGACATTACTAAATTTTCAGATAATGACATTAAAAATAAATATATTTTAGCAGACAACTTAATTCCTGTAAGAAAAGATGGATATTGGGGATTTTTTGATAAAACAGGAAAACAAGTAAAAGACTTTATGTATGATACAATTGGATATTCAGTAGCAGCAAGTAGGGATCAAAGAAATTTATTAGTAATACCAGAATATAATTTAATAGTAGTTGGAAGAGATAAAAAATATGGATTAATAAATAATATGGGAGAAGAGATAGTTATATTAGCATTAGATGATGCCTATATGGTAATAAGCGGGGGAGAAAAGAAATATTATATGACATATAATGATAATAGAATGGACATAGAAGAATATTTAGAACAACAAGGAGTACCAGTAGATAAAAATACAACAAATAAATCAACAAACAATACAAATATATCAGCTAATGATTTAACAGGAACAACAACTATTGATTAAATTAAGCATAAATAAGCAACATTAAGCATAAATATATAAAGAGACCTAGGACAAGGAGAAAAAATATGTTTAATGTTACTGTATTAAAAATGAAAGATATAATAAAATGTCTTGTAGGGATTATAATAGCAGTAGCTTTTATAACAATAACTACAAGATATTTTTCATCTTCAAAGCAAGATGAAAATAAAAATAATGGCACAATAATAACTCAAATATCAAAAACACTAGAAAATTTTATTAACAATAAATTAACAGAAGGGCTAGAAGAAACAATGCCAGTTTTGTCAGTTACAAATCAACCAGTAAAAGAAGCAAATGCTGAAATAAAACAAGACGACAATGAAATATTAAAAAAAATGTTAGCATCAGAAATAGATTCAATAGAAATAATTAAGAATCAAGAAGAAAATAATGTAGAAAACAATGAAACAGCAGAAAATCAAGCAACAGAAGAAAAAACAGAAACAGAGAATACTGTAGAAACAGCTCAAACAAACGTAAAAACAGAAGTTGTAACAAACAACCCATTAACAGAAAGTTACAATGTACAATATGGAGCAGTTAAAATAAAAAATCAAACATCATATACATTAACAGAAGAAATGTTAAATCCAGATATCACACTAGACAATAAAAACATATTATTATTTCATACACATAGCTGTGAAAGCTATACAGCAAGCGAAAAATATCAATACACTCCAACAGGAAATTTTAGAACAACAGACTTAAATTTTACTGTAACAAGAGTAGGAGCAGAACTAGAAACACAATTAAAACAGTATGGATATTCAGTATATCATGATTCAAGTTATCATGATTATCCTGCATATAATGGTTCATACACTAGATCTTTACAAACAGTAGAGAACATTTTAAAAACATATCCATCAGATATAATTATGGACGTACACAGAGATGCGATAGGAAGCAGAGAAGATTATGCACCAACAGTTAAAATAGGAGAGGATTATGCAGCACAAATAATGTTTGTAATAGGAACAAATGATGGAGGACTTAATCACCCAAATTGGAATCAAAATTTAAAATTTGCAATAAAAGTACAGCAAAAAGCAGAAGAAATGTATCCAGGATTATTCAAACCAATTATGCTTACAACTTCAAGATATAATCAACATACAGGAAAATATGCAAGTATTATAGAAGTTGGCGCAACTGGAAATACTTTAGATCAATGTTTAATGAGTATGAAATATTTAGCTAAAGTAATGGATGAAGTTTTAAAATAATTGTTGCACTTCTGTTTAAGGATGATGGACCAAATATTACTAGATATAGTTGATATTATATATATTTAAAGTTTTCCTGTTCATTCCATTCAAAAAGAATTCATAAGACTTTCTTATGAGCCTCTTTCAAGCTCAAAATCAAAAGATTTTGACTTGAACATCCCTCATTCGAAAGTCAAATGAATTCTAATTTTCATTCCAATCAAGCGTCAAGACTTTAAATATATATAATATCAACTTTTATTTAATTTATACTTTGAAGTCCATCCTTAAACAGAAGTGCAACAATTATTTTTAACAAAAATATTGAAATACAAATTTAAATCATATATAATTACAAAAAAATACGAAAGAGAGGTAATAATATGAATGGAATAAAATTAGATTTAAAAAAATCTGGAATATCACAAAAAACTATCATGGAATATAAAGAAGAGGTAGAAAACATTCACAAAGACTTACATAATAGGAGTAGTGATGAAAAAGATTTTGTAGGTTGGCTTGAATTACCAACAAATTATGATAAAAAAGAATTTGAAAGAATAAAGAAAGCAGCTCAAAAAATAAAAAAGGAATCTGATATTTTATTAGTTATAGGAATTGGAGGTTCATACCTAGGAGCGAGAGCAGTAATAGAAGCATTAACAAGTACATTTTATAATATGCTACCAGAAAAGGAAAGAAAATATCCACAAATATTATATGCAGGAAACAACTTAAGCCCAAATTATATCAATGAATTAATAGAATATATAGGAGATAAAGATTTTTCAGTTAATGTAATATCAAAGTCAGGAACAACAACAGAGCCAGCAATTGCATTTAGAATATTCAGAGAAATACTAGAAAACAAATATGGAATAGAAGAAGCAAGAAGTAGAATATATGCAACAACAGACAAAGAAAAAGGAGCATTAAAAACATTAGCAGATAAAGAAGGATATGAAGAATTTGTAGTGCCAGACAATATAGGAGGAAGATATTCAGTATTAACAGCAGTAGGATTGTTACCAATAGCAACAGCAGGAATAGATATAGACAAGCTTATGGAAGGAGCAAGAATAGCACAAAATAGATATAATGACCCAAATCTAAAATATAATGAATGCTATCAGTATGCAGTAGCAAGAAATATTTTATATAAATTATATAAAAATACTGAAATATTAGTAAACTATGAACCAAAAATGCATTATTTCACAGAATGGTGGAAGCAACTATTTGGAGAAAGTGAAGGAAAAGAAGAAAAAGGAATATTCCCAGCAGGAGTAGACTTTACGACAGACCTACATTCTATGGGACAATATATACAAGAAGGAAGAAGAAATCTATTTGAAACAGTAATAAATATAAACAAACCAAAATCAGATATAACAGTACAAACAGATGAAGACAATTTAGATGGACTAAATTATTTATCAGGAAAAACATTAGACTATATAAATAAAAAAGCAATGGAAGGTACAATAGAAGCACATGTATCAGGAGATGTACCAAACATAAAAATAACAATGGACAAGTTAGATGAAATAAATATGGGAGAACTAATATATTTCTTTGAAAAAGCATGTAGTGTATCAGGAATGATATTAGGAATAAATCCATTTGATCAACCAGGAGTAGAAAAGTACAAGAAAAATATGTTTCATCTATTAGAAAAACCAGGATATTAGGGACGTACCAAAAAGAACAAATTGGAAAGCCTTAAATTTGTATAAATTTTGACATTCCACTCTGGCTTTCCGTAAATTTGTTCATGCGCCAAATTTATAAAATAAATTTTGTCCAAAAGCGACAGACCTAAGAGTCATGTGTGTCCCTTTTGGACATTTTTTGAACAAAATCATACGTCCCAAAAGGGCAAGCAAAGAAACGAGGTAATAAAATGATATTTAAAGAAAATTTTAAAATGGGTTTAAAAGATATAGACAAACAAAACCAAATAAAAAATGTAACTTTGTTAGAATTTTTTGAAAATATAGGCTCATATCATTCTGATTTAGCAGGATATGGGGCAGATTACACAAAAGAACATGGTAGAGGATGGGTTTTATTGGATTGGAAAGTACAAGTATTAAAGAGACCAAAATATGGAGATGAGTTAGAAATACATACTTGGGCTAAAACAATGAATAAAGCAACAACATACCGTGATTTTGAAGTATATAATCAAAATAAAGAATTATGTGCAATTGCAACTTCAAGGTGGACAATGGTAAATATCAAAGAAGGAAAAATAGACAAAATAGATGCAGATATAATAAAAGCTTATGACCCAGAAAATAAAAATGTATTCGAAGAAAAAGAAGTAAAAAAGCTAAAAGCTCCAAAAGACTTTTCTAATGAAATAGAATATAAAGTAAGAAGAAAAGATATTGATATAAATGGTCATATGCATAATATATATTACTTAGATTTGGCTTATGAAGTATTACCAGAAGAAATATATAATGGAGAACAATTAAATAATATAAGAGTGCAATATAGAAAAGAAATTAAACTTGAAGAAACAGTAAAATGTAGATATACAAGAGAAGAAGATAAACATATAATAACAATAATAAGTGAAGACGAGAAAAATATTCATGCAATAATTGAATTAATGTAATATTCTGAATAAATAATATATCCTTAAGATAATAATTTATTAATTTCTTTATTAATAAATTATTATCTTTTTGCAGTAATCCGCATCAAAGACAATAAAAATAATTAGAAAATATAAAAAAATGCTTGAAAATCTTGCTATTTATGATATAATAGAAATCGGTTTTAAAAAGGGAGAAAAGGTTGAAAAATAATTACAATTTTGGCGTCGTCAAACTTCGCCTGAAATTTAATCAACGTACAAAAAGTACGCCTCATAAATTTCAAACTCGTTTTCCTTGCCAAAATTTAATTCTTTTCCAACCTAATTTGTGCCTTAAGAAAGGAATGATTATAAAAATGAAAGAAATGTTAAGAAAAACAAACATTATAGGAACAATAGGACCTGCAAGTGAAAATGAAGAAATGTTCACAAAACTAGTAGAAGCAGGACTAAATGTAGCAAGAATCAACTTTTCTCATGGTGGATATGAGGAAAATGCTGAAAAAATAGCAACAATTAAAAGAGTAAGAGAAAAATTAAACAAACCAGTTGCTTTATTATTAGATACAAAAGGACCTGAAATAAGAACTGGAAAATTAGAATCAGGAGACGAAAAAGTAACAATAAATGAAGGGCAAGAATTTACATTTGTACATGAAGATATAATTGGAAACGAAACAAAAACAACAGTAAGCTACAAAGATTTATATAAAGATGTAAAGCCAGGAGCTAAAATATTAGTAGATGACGGAGCAATTGAATTTGAAGTAATTGAAGTAAATGGACAAGATATCAAATGTAAAGCATTAAATACTGGAAAATTAGGAAGTAGAAAAACAGTTAATGTTCCAGGATTAAAATTAAATTTACCAGCATTAGCTCAAAAAGATATTGATGATATAACAAATGGAATAAATGCAGGATTTGATATGATAGCAGCATCATTTGTAAGAAGAGCATCAGACGTTCAAGCAATTAGAGATTTATTAAAGGCTAACGGTGGAGAACATATCAAAATAATATCAAAAATTGAAAGCCAAGAAGGAATAGACAACTTTGAAGAAATATTAGAATTATCAGATGGAATAATGGTAGCTCGTGGAGACATGGGTGTTGAAATACCAATGGAACAAGTTCCAGTAGTACAAAAACATTTCATAAAAAGATGTAACCAAGTAGGAAAACCAGTTGTAACAGCAACACAAATGCTAGAATCTATGACTACAAACCCAAGACCAACAAGAGCAGAAGTAAGTGATGTTGCAAACGCTGTATATGATGTTACAAGTTGTATAATGTTATCTGGAGAATGTGCTATGGGTAAATATCCAGTAGAATGTGTAGAAGCAATGGTTAAAATCTCTAAAACAATAGAAAATTCAGTAAATTACTGGAAGAGATTCAACAGAAAAAATATAGAATTAGATCCAGAAGATTTAGAAAAAAATATTGCATATACAACATGTATATCAGCAGAAAAATTAAATGCAGATGCAATAGTTGCATATACACACAAAGGTGATTCTGTAAGAAATATAGCTGGATTCGGACCTGGATGCCCAATATTTGCAATAACAGATTCAGAACAAACATATTATCAATTAGCAGTAACATGGAATACAACACCAATACTAGTTAAAGGTGAAAAAACAATAGAAGATACAATACAAAAAGGTATTGAGATATTAGAAAATAAAGGAATACTAGAAAAAGGAGATAAAGTTGTTTTAGCTGGAGGGCCAAAAATATTACCAAATGCAACAGAAAACAAAGTAATTGGTGGAGTTGCAAGAGTATAATTTAAAAATAGATAACTAAGATCTTAGAGAGTATAATGTGAACGCAAATCAAAGAAAATTTGAAAAAGTGTACTACATAAAATAAAAATAGCAAAATTTTTCTTGCTATTTTTATTTTTGTATAGTAGAATAAAAGCAAAGAAGCTAAAAGGAGAAAAAATGTATCAAAAATCATATAAATCGCCAATAGGGACTCTGTATATAGTAGAAGAAAATGAAAAAATAATAGAAATAAGATATGAAAATGAAAAAGAAGAAGTTTTAGAAAAAAACACAAAAATACTTGAGAAAGCAGTTCAAGAATTGGAAGAATACTTCAAAGGTAAAAGAAAAGAATTTGACATACCATTAAATCCAAAAGGAACAGAATTTATGAAAAAAGTATGGAAAGAACTACAAAAGATACCATATGGAAAAACAACTTCTTATGGAAAAATTGCAGAAAAAATAGGAAACCCTAAGGCGTCAAGAGCAGTAGGAATGGCAAATCATAACAATCCTATACCAATAATTATTCCATGTCACAGAGTAATAGGTAAAAACAATAAAATGGTAGGATATGCACTAGGAATAGATAAAAAAGAATATCTTTTAAATTTAGAATTAAAAGTAAAAGAAACGGAGGAAAAATAGATGAAAAAGAATAATAAAGAAAAAGGATCAATAACATTGTTTGTACTAATTGGAATAATTTTTATTTTGATTATATTAGGTGTGATTTATTTTAGCAGACAAAATAAGTCAATAGCTCAAGAAAAAGAAATAAGGCAAATTGAAAAAAGTTATAATGTAAATACAAATGATTTATCAGAAGAGTATAACGAAATAATAGAATAAAAGTAATCTAGGAGGGCAATTTTGAGAATTCGATATAAAAAATGGGCAAGACCAGAATTAGAAGCAAGTAAATTTTATATAGACAATCCAGAAGAATTAAAGGGAAAATGGAAAGAACATTTTAAAAACCCTAACAACCTATTATATTTAGAATTAGGATGTGGAAAAGGGCAATTTATATCAACATTAGCTTCTGAAAACTTGGATATTAACTATATAGCAATCGATCTAGTAGATGCAATGTTAGGATTAGCAAAAAGAAATGTTGAAAAAGTATATGCTGAAAAGAATTTAGAACCAGATAATATCTTATTAACCAGATTTGATATAGAAAGAATATTTCTTATATTAAATAAAGAAGATAATATACAAAGAATATACATAAATTTTTGTAATCCATGGCCAAAAGGAAAGCATAGAAAGAAAAGATTAACACATACAAGACAATTAGAAAAATATAAAGAATTTTTATCAAAAAATGGAGAAATATATTTTAAAACAGATGATGATGATTTATTTAATTCTACTTTAAATTATTTAGATGAATCTGGTTTTGAAGTAATAAAAAAGACATATGATCTACATAAAGAACCAATATTTGAAGTAAATATTGAAACAGAACATGAAAAAATGTTTTCTGAGCAAGGAATAAAAATAAAAGCATTAATTGCAAAATTAATATAGGTAAATTTTATTAAATATGTGAATATTTAATAGAACAATTGAAAACAATACATACAAAAGTAAAGGAGGATTTATTATGTTGAAAAAAGTAGCTATTTTAGCAAATGGAGGAGATGTAGCAGGTTTTAACGCTGTAATTAGAGGAATAGTAAAAACAGCAGAAAATAATGATATAGAATGTTATGGTTTTATAGATGGATATAATGGGTTATTAAAAAATAATTTTGAAAAATTAAGTACAGCAGAAGAAGGAAATGCAGAAGGAATTCTACCAAAAGGAGGCTCTATAATAGGATCTTCAACAAATGCAAATGTATTTAATTATAAAGTAATAAATGAAAATGGAGAAGTTGAATATAAAGATTTGTCAGATATTTGCATCGAAAATATAAAAAAAGATGAATTTGACTGTATTTTTGCTTTAGGAGGAGACGGAACACAAAAATCAGCAAGAGACTTTTTTGTTAAAGGTGTAAATATAATAGGAGTTCCAAAAACAATTGATAATGACGTTGCATGTACAGAAATAACATTTGGATACAATACAGCAGTATCTGTTGCAATGGAAGCAATAGATAGATTGCATACAACAGGAGAAACGCACCATAGAATAATGGTACTAGAAGTAATGGGAAGATATGCAGGTTGGATAGCATTAGAATCTGCTATAGCAGGGGGTGCAGATGTAGCACTAATACCAGAAATACCATATGACATAAATAGTGTTGCAAGTAAGATAAAAAATAGACAAAAGCGAGGCAAGAATTTTAGTGTAGTAGTAGTAGCAGAAGGAGCGAAACCACTAGATGGAGAAATAACAGTTGCAGGGACTAGAGACAATGGCAAAGGTGTAGATAATACAAAATTAGGAGGAGTAGGAGAAAAAGTAGCAAGGGAGCTTGAAAAACTAACAGGATTAGAAGCAAGAAATACAACACTTGGATATATGCAAAGAGGTGGAACACCAACAGCATTTGACAGAGTATTATCAACAAAATATGGAACAAAAGCAATGCAATTAGCACTAGAAGGAAAATTCGGAACATTAGCAGTAATTAAAAATGGAAAGTTAGATTCAGTGCCATTGGAAGATGTGGTAGGAAATAATAAAGAAATAGGTGCAGTATCAGGAAACACAGCAAATAGCAATCAAAGAAAAGTTACAATGGATGACGATTTAGTAAAAACGGCAAGAAGTGTCGGAATTAACTTAGGAGATTGGGAATAAGATAAAAAAGAAAATGTCAATGGGGACGGAGATTTTTGACAATATTACATTTATATTACATTTTTGTTAAAAATGTTGAGAATAATATATAATATTGGTATAATTTGGGTATATTAATAATTACGAAGGAGGAATAATTATGTTGAAATCAAATGTTGGATGGAGTACAAATGAAGATAGTTATACACAAGGAAAGGAATCAGCAAAAACAGCGGTTGTAGATTTGATTCAAACAAAAGTAGCCTTTTTATACACATCAGTTGATTGTGATGTAAAAAAGGTATTAGAAGGAGCAAAATCAGAATTAGGTACAGCACCAATTATTGGATGTACATCTAGTGCTGGTATTATTGTTCCAGATGGATTTATTTCATCAGAAAATGGATTTACAGGTATATTAGCCTTAGGAGATCCAGATATGGAAGTTGGAGTAGCAGGTTCTGCAAGAGGAGATGACCCAAGAGAAACAGGTCGTAAAGTAGCTATGGAAGCTATGAAAAAAGCAGGAAGAACAGACGCACCAGCTTATTTTTATATGGTAGCTTCACCTGCTGAAGAAGAATTCTACATTAAAGGAATTGAAGATGTTATTGGTAGAGTTCCAGTATTTGGAGGAAGCGCAGCAGATAACACAGTTGAAGGAAAATGGAGTATATACACAAACAATGAAATGTTTAGTGATGGTGTAGCTGTAGCATTTTTCTATACAGATAAGAAAATGGCAAATGTATTCACAGGAGCATATCATGAAACAACAAATTCAGGAGTCATTACAAAAATAAAAGGACATAGAACATTAGTAGAAATAGATGGAGTACCAGCTTTAAAGAAATATTCTACATGGACAGGAAAGAAAATGAAAGACTTAGAAGGAAATAATCTATTATCTACTACAATTACAGCACCTTTAGGAGTAAAAGATAGATTAGGAGATTTAATAGCAATACGTCATCCAATGTTTGGAAATAAAGATGGCTCAATGAATATAGGAGCAAACTTAGCAGTAAATACAGCAGTAATCCAAATGGAAGCAAGCGTTGACGAATTAATAAACTCAACAGGAAAAACTTTAAAAGAAACAAATAAGATGTTAGACCAAGATGCAGGTGCATATCTATTAGTACACTGTGGAGGTAGAAGATTAGGAATAGGTGATAGAGTAGGAGAAGTTGCAAAACAATTAAAGAAAGAAGCTCACGGAGTACCATTTATAACAGTATTTACATTTGGTGAATATGGAGTAAAAGATCATGGAGCAAATACAACAGGAGGTTTAATGCTTTCTTTCACAGCATTTGCTAAATGAAGAGAAGGGGAAAAACCACATACTACAGGCAAAGCTCAATATGAATGTACAGTAGAAAATTATAATACAAAGGATGGCGGAAGCCAGATAACTGTTTGTAAAAATGTCTTAGGACAAAAAAAGGAGGAAGCAAGTATGAAAAATTTAATAGGATATGAATGGAAAGATGCTTCAAATGGTGCAGTTATAGAAGTAGTAAATCCAGCTACACAAGAATTAATAGACACAGTTCCAAATGTAACAGATGAAGATGTTGATGAAGCTGTAAAGGTAGCAATGGTAGAGCAAAAGAAATGGGAAAAAGTATCAATATATGATAGAGCTGATATTTTATATAAATTTGTAGATCTAGTAGAAAAAAATAAAGAAAGATTAGCTACACTTTTATCAAATGAAACAGGAAAACCAATTCGTGAAGCTAGAGGAGAAGTAGCAAATGTTCGTATAGGTGTTAGAGGATTTATAGAAAAAGCAAAACATTTATATGGAGATAGTATTCCAGCAGGAAGTGAATCAGGACAAGAAACAACAATGCAAATCACAAAAAGATATCCAATAGGAGTTATAGCAGCAATAATTCCATTTAACTTCCCAAGTGATTTATTCTGCCAAAAAGTTCCACCAGCATTAATGATGGGAAATAGTATTATAGTAAAACCTTCAAACTATAATCCACTAACATTAATAGAATATGTTAAATTAATGATAGAAGCAGGAGTGCCGGCAGGATGTATCCAAATATTAACAGGAGACGGTCCAAAAGCTGGACAAGCATTAGCAAGACATCCAGGAGTTCATCTAGTATCATTGACAGGAGGAACAGCAGCAGGAATCCAAACAATGGGAACAGCATCTAAAAACTTAACACATGTAATGCTAGAATTAGGTGGAAATGATGCATTTATCTTCTTGGAAGATGGAGATATGGATTTAGCTGTTAAAGAAACAATATGGGGAAGATTATATAATGGTGGACAAGTATGTTGTGCAAGTAAGAGATTCTTAATTCATAATTCTAGAAAACAAGAATTTATAGATAGAATGAAAGAAGTAATTGCTAATCTAAAAGTTGGAGATCCAATGCAAGAAGATACAGATATGGGACCAATGATAAACATAAATGCAGCAAAAAGAATTGAGGACCAAGTAAATCAAATGGTTGCAGAAGGTGCAACAATAGTTTGTGGAGGAAAAAGAGAAGACGCATACTATTATCCAACAATATTAGATAATGTAACAAAAGATATGGAAGTTGCAAAAGACATGGAAATATTTGGACCAGTAATATCTGTAATAGGATTTGATGATGTAGAAGAAGCAATTGAAATTGCAAACCAATCTTCATACGGATTATGCGGATGTGTAATTTCAAAAGATTATTCAAGAGCTATGAAAATTGCTGATAGACTAGAATGTGGAGGAGCAGTTGTAAATGGTGCAAGTTTCTATCGTTCATTTGAAATGCCATTCGGAGGATGGAAACATTCTGGAATAGGAAATGAAGGTGTTTCTTCAACATTACAAGAAATGTCTAGAGTAAAAACTATTGTATTGAAAAATATATTGTAAGAAAAAAAGAGGATTTTGGGGACGGACTCAATTTTCCCTTTTGAAAGGATTTATTAATATGAAAAAGAAAACTATTTTAATAATTGTAATTTGTGTTTTAGCAGTATTAATAATAGGTGGACTTGTTTATTATTTTGGATTTTATAGAAATCAAAATAACGAAGGAGGAACAGGCACATCAGGAGAACAAGAAAATTCAAAACTTTCAGCAGTTT
Source organism: uncultured Clostridia bacterium (assembly GCA_904384205.1). Lineage (GTDB taxonomy): Bacteria > Bacillota > Clostridia > TANB77 > CAG-508 > CAG-269. The sequence goes on from CAJFJY010000010.1 coordinate 24,064, forward strand.
ATGATGAATTTAAAAAAGATGACGTATACACTCTCACAAGGACAGTTGATGAAGATAATAAAATTACAATAGCAAGATCTGGAGATAAAGGATATAAAGAAAGTATTATTAATGGGCGAGACACTAAATATATTGTAAATGATGGTAACACATATTTATTACAAGAAGATACAAAAAGATATTATCAATATGATAATAATGTAATGATACTTTCAGAAATAACAGGAGTTTTAGAAGAATTGAAAGACCAAGAATATGAAAAAGGCAAAGAAAAAATCAACGGAAAAAATTATCAATATGAAGAATATTCAGGTTGTCAAGATTTTCTTGTAAACAATAAACTATATACAAACAATGAAAGCAATAGCAAAACAAGATTTTATTATGATGGTGATAAATTAGTATATATCAAAACTATAATTGGAGACCAAGAAGAAATTGCAGAAGTAAATATTCAATATAGTGTAGATGACAATTTATTTAATGTACCAACAGACTATGTAAATGCTGAAGGTTAAAAGAAAGGTGGGTAAATAACAATGGCTATTAAATTTGTCTTAAATGAGACATCATATTTTGGTGAAAAAGCAAGAGATGTTTTACCAGAAGAGATTAAAAAAAGAAACTTTAAAAAAGTATTTTTAGTTAGTGATAAATCACTAGTAGAAGCTGGAGTCACAGCAAAAGTAGAAGGAATATTAAAAGATGCAGAGATAGATTATGAACTATATGATGAAATAAAACCAAATCCAACAATACAAAATGTTACAGATGGAGTTAAAGCTTGTAAAAAATCAAAAGCTGATGTAATTGTAGCAGTAGGTGGAGGTTCAAGTATAGATACTGCAAAAGGAATTTCAATAGTTATGACAAACCCAGATAGAGCAGATATAAAATCATTAAATGGAAATTCAAATACAGTAAATCGTGGAATGCCATTAATAGCATTACCAACAACAGCAGGAACAGCTGCAGAAGTAACAATAAACTATGTTATAACAGATGAAGAAAGAAAAATCAAAATGGTATGTGTAGATCCTAATGATATTCCAATAGTTGCAATAGTTGATTCTGAATTAATGGCATCAATGCCAAAATCATTGGCAGCAGCAACAGGAATGGATGCATTAACACATTCATTAGAAGGATATATAACAAAAGCGCATAACGAAATATCTGATATGTTCCATTTAAGAGCTATTAAAATGATATTTGACAACTTAGCAAAAGCAGTAAATGAAAAAGATCAAAAAGCAATAAATGTAATGGGAATGGCTCAATATATAGCAGGAATGGGATTCTCAAATGTAGGACTTGGAATTTGTCATTCAATGGCACATCAATTAGGAGCAGTATATGATACACCACATGGTATAGCAAATGCAATGTTATTACCAACAGTATTGGAATATAATGGAGAAGTATGTTATGAAAGATATCGTGATATATTAAAAGAATTAGGATACCCAGCAGAAAAATATACTAAAGAAGAATTAATAAAAACATTAGTAGAAAGAGTAAAAGAATTAGGAGAAGAAGTAGGTATAACACAAACCATATCAGATTACGGAGCAAAACTAGAAGATATACCAATGCTTGCAGATAAAGCAATGGAAGATCCTTGCAAACCAGGAAATCCAAGAGAAACATCAAAAGAAGAATTTATTGCATTATTTAAAAAAGCAATGTAGGGACGTATCAAATAGAACAAAATTTGTTCAAAAGGGACAGACCTCAAAATGCTTTTTGGAATGTTACAAAAAAACATTATTTTATAAAATACTTTTAAAAAGTTAAAAGACTTAAAAAATGTACTATTTTTAATAGTACATTTTTTAGGTCCGTCCCTCAATCCCTATTATGTTTTAAATTTCTCAAAAATTTCAGGATAATGTTTTTTAATATTAACAGGTTTCAATTTGTCGTCAGTAAAGCAATGAGTAGTTTCACCTGTTAATACAAGATAACTTGTATTTTTATCAGTTACTTCATAGCTGATTATCAATCTTACCCCATTAAAATCTTTTACAGAAACTTTTATTAAAATTACGTCATCAAAAGTCACATGATGCTTAAATTTACAATTTACACCTAAAACAGGAATCATTAAGCCAGCATCTTCAATTGATTTATAAGGAATACCAATATAATCTAAAAAAGCACATCTAGCTTCTTCTAAAAATCTTATGTAATTTGAGTGATGAACAATTCCCATTTTATCTGTTTCATAATAATTGATTCTTCTTTCATAAGTAAAATTCATTTTATACCTCCACTATTTTAGAAATTTCTAAATTTTATTATACTACTAGTCAAAAATTAAAACAAGTGGTATAATGACAAAAAACAAAGTAGGCGATAATAAATGAAAAAAATAAATGGAATAATAATGCAATACTTTGAATGGTATTTAGAGTGTGAGCAAAATCTATGGAATACAATAAAAGAAAATGCAGAAAAGCTATCAAGAATAGGAATAACAGCATTATGGTTGCCACCAGCATATAAAGGAATGGGAGGTAAGAATGAAGTTGGATATGCTGTTTATGATTTATATGATCTAGGAGAATTTGACCAAAAAGGCACAATAAAAACAAAATATGGTTCAAAACAAGAATACATAGATTGTATTACAACATTGAATCAAGAAGGAATTGAAGCATATGCCGATATAGTATTAAATCACAAAATGGGAGCAGATATGTTGCAAACAATACCAGCTACAAAAGTTGATTGGGGAAATCATAATTTATCTACTTCTAATCAAAAAATTGTTAAGGTTGCAACTAAATTTACATTTCCGGGAAGAAAACACAAATATTCAGATTTTGAGTGGAATTGGACACATTTTGATGGAATAGATTATGATAGTGGAACAGGGGAACATGCAATATTTAAGTTCAAGGATAAAGATTGGAGCAATACAGTAGATGAAGAATTCGGAAATTATGATTATTTAATGGGAGCAGATATTGATTTTAAAAATCCGGAAGTTGTAGAAGAATGTACTAAATGGGGAAAATGGTATATTGAAACAACAGGAATAGACGGACTTAGATTAGATGCAGTTAAACATATAGATGCTAATTTCTATAAAAATTGGATTAGAAAAATGAGAAAAGTAACAGACGAAGAATTATTTGCCGTTGGAGAATATTGGTCTGGAGATGTAAGTAAATTACATAGGTATATAACAGAAACAGAAGGAGAAATTTCACTATTTGATGTTCCATTACACTATAATTTGTATAATGCTTCAAAAGATCCAAACTATGATTTATCTAAAATCTTAGATAAAACTCTAGTAAAAGAAAATCCAGCCAAAGCTGTAACATTTGTTGACAATCATGATACACAACCTGGTCAAAGCTTGCAAAGCTTCATAGAGGCATGGTTCAAACAAATGGCATATTCAATAGTATTACTTAGAAATAGTGGCTATCCATGTGTATTTTATGGAGACTTTTATGGAATTAAACATGACAATATAGAACCAGTAAAAGACATAGAAACATTAATATATCTGAGAAAAGAAAAATTATATGGAGAACAACACGATTATTTTGACAATCAAAATTGTATAGGTTGGACCTTAGAAGGGGATGATGAGCATTTATCATCAGGATTGGCTGTTATCATGACTAATGGAAATTATTCTGAAAAGAAAATGTACGTAGGAAAAAATCATTCTGGAGAAAAATTCATTGATTCTTTAGGAAATAATCAAGAAGAAATAATAATTGATTCAGAAGGTTTTGGGATTTTTAAAGCAAACCCTAAGTCTGTATCTGTATGGGTAAGTGCTTAAAATAAAGGTTATAGTGATTAAAAAGACTTTAAAGGAGGAATTTATGCAAAGAACAAAACTTAAAGATAGAATATTACCAATATATTCAAAAGGGGAAGAAATTTTTAATATGACTTCACATATAGTTGGAGGAGTATTAGGAATAGTTGCAACAGTTTTATGCGTTGTATTTGCAGCAATTCACGGAAATGGTTACGGAGTAGTAAGTGGTGCTATTTATGGTGTTACAATGATAATATTATATACAATGTCTAGTATATATCATGGATTAAAACCTCAAAGATATTCAAAAAGAGTATTTCAAGTATTAGATCATTGTTCAATTTTTCTATTAATTGCAGGGTCATATACACCATTTGCATTAGTTTCTTTTAGAGAATATAATACAGCTTTAGGGTGGACAATTTTCGGAGTTATTTGGGCAATGGCGATAATAGGAATTATATTAAACTCAATTGATATAAAAAAATTTAAAGTATTTTCTATGATTTGTTATTTAGGTATGGGCTGGTGTATAGTATTTACAGCAAATTTATTACCAAAGCTACTAGGCACAGCAGGTCTAAGTTTACTTGTAGCTGGTGGATTATCATATACAGTAGGAGCAATACTTTATGGACTAGGTAAAAAACATAAATGGATGCATTCTGTTTTTCATATGTTTATTTTACTTGGAAGCTTATTACAATTTTTCTGTATATTATTATATGTAATGTAAGAATGAAAGCAATGGAGGAACTATGAAAAGAGAAAAATTATTAAAAATATCAATAATATTTTCACTAATAATGTTAATGATAACATCATTTGTTAGAGCAGAAAACATGCAAGAATATAAGTTAGAGGATATAGGAATGAATATATCAATTGATAGTTCATTAATTGATATAGTATCAGGTTTAAAAAATAATGATGAAAGACTAACAAGTTATTCACCAAAAGAAGACTATATAAACAATTTCGCAAAAAGTGGGATACTTTTAGATGCTGTAGACAAAGTAAATGAAACACCTTCAAAAGAAATACTAGTAATGAAACAAGAAGGAACTACATATCTTCAAATGCAAGATTTGAATCTATATGAGCAAAATTCAGTAAATGGATACTATAGCCAATTCATACAATCAGTTAGTTCACAAGCCACAGAATCGGGCCTAACTGTAAAAAGCAATGAATTATATAGAACTCAAAATGGAAATGTATATTTTCATATAGTAACAGAAGGAAAAATAGATGACAATTTGCCAGTCATTTTTTCAACATATTATACGATAATGAATCAAAAAATGGAAGTAATATCTATAAGATATTATAACACTCCAATGGATGAAACAAGTGAAAAAAGTATCATAGAAAATATAACATTTGATGCATTACCAAGAGATAACTCATATCAAGAATACACAACAATAGTATATAGTATAGTAGGAGTAATAGTTGCGGTATTTGCAATAGCAGTATTAATAATTAGAGTAAAAGATAAAAGAAAATTAGATAAAAGTATTACAGATAAAACATTAAAAAGTTATAAAAAATTTGGTGGAATATTATGTTTTTTCTGGCTTATAAATGCATACCAAATTTTACTTAGAATTATAGATATAAGAAATGTATTTTTAACATCTGGATTAGAATTATATAGAACACTGGTATTTGTACAATCACTAGTAATGATATTAATAAATATATATTTAACTATTTTAATATTAAAAAGAAATCCAAAATCAGTTAAAAAAGTAAAAATCGCTTTAAAAATCAATCTAGCTGTAACAATTATATTGACAGTCATTAGAATAATTGCAGCAGCTGTAAGCCAAAATACAGAAGTGTACACCTCTAGCTATTATACACAAGAAGTATCTATAATAACATCTAACTTATTCTATACAGTAATATGGCTTGTATATCTAAATTTCTCACAAAGAGTAAAAATATATTACTATATAAATGAAAAAATTGATTATAAAACATTTGGTGAAAAATTTATGGCAATCAAATTACAAATAAGTAATTGGTTTAGCAAATTCAAAAACAAACATAAAAGTAAATAAAAATATATTAAGAGAGGAATTAAAACATGCTAAAAGATGCAATAAAAAAGAATTATAAATGGATAATTGTATTCTTATGTGTAGTAATTTTCTTACTATTACTAGAAGATATATTCGAAAATGAGATTTTAGATTTAGATGTAGCTGCATATAGAATGATAGTGTTAAATTTAAGAACAGATAGCTTAACCGGAATAATGAAAGTCATCACATCACTTGGAGGAGCATATGTATTAATAGCATTAACATTAGGAGCTTTATTGGTACTAAAAAATAGAAAAATTAGTATAATGATAACATTAAATTTGGTTATATCTACAGTGCTAAACTTTTTATTAAAATATGTAATAGAAAGACCAAGACCTGAAGGATATGGATTGATAATAGAATCAGGATATAGTTTTCCATCAGGACATTCTATGGTAAGTATGGCTTTTTACGGGTTAATAATATACCTTATATGGAAACTTGTAGAAAGAAAAAATGTAAAATATATATGTTCAACACTTTTAGGACTATTAATTTTGCTAATAGGATTTAGTAGAATATATTTAGGAGTACATTATGCAAGTGATGTCATCGGAGGATTTGCAATCTCAATAGCATATTTGATAGTATTTACAAGTATTGCAAAAACATATTTAAAGGAAATAGATGGAGAAAGAAATATTATGAAGAAAAAAAAAATCAAGTTACTAAGAAAACAAAAAAAATTAACAAATAGTTTTAAATATGCATTTGAAGGAATAGCATCATCATTAAAAACAGAGCAAAATTTAAAAATTCATTTTGCGATAATGATAGTAGTAATAATAGCAGGGATCATATGCAGAATAAGTGCATTTGAATGGATTGCATGCGTTATACTATTTGGATTAGTAATATCATTTGAATTAATAAATACAGCCATAGAAACAACAGTAGATCTAGCAATGCCAGACAAACATCCAAAGGCAAAACTTGCCAAAGACATATCAGCAGGAGCAGTGCTAATATTAGCAATAACTGCAATTATTGTTGGACTAATCATATTTATACCTAAAATATTTTAGGAATGAACCCAATTTTCTTTCTTCAAAATCAAATTTTCTAATGTGGAAATATTGGCATTCTCCCAACTGCGCATCACTGCATTTTAATATACATTTCCACATTGTAGTATTATTTAAGAATAGAGAAAATTGAGTCCGTCGCTAGAGGGAGAGATAATGTTGAATATTGATTTAAATAATTTGCAAGAGGCAATAACAATTGAAAATAGTATAATTGAAGCAGAAGAACATGAAGAAGATGTTAATAATCTAATATTTAGAAATTGTGAAGAGGAAAATGTATTAGCAGATGGAATAGAAATTAGAAAATCTAAATTTTTAGATTGCAAATGTCAAGAATCAAAATTTATACATTGTGACTTCACAAATATAATATTTGAAAATTGTGATTTTTCTAACTGTAATTTTAACAATTCAAACTTTGTAAATGTGCAATTCAAAAATTGTAAAATGTTAGGATGTAGTTTAATAGAAACATACTTTAATAATGTAGATATTTTAAATTGCAATTTTATGTATGCAAATTTTTCAAATAGTAATCTTAAAAAATTAAACATTGAAGGAACAAATTTATCAAACAGTAATATTAGTGAAGCAAAATTAAAAGAGATTATTTTAAGTGAAAACAATTTAAGACAAGCACAATTATTTAAAACTAATTTAAATAAAATAGATTTTAGAACTTGTGATATAGAAGGAATCACTGTAGATATTAGTAATTTAAAGGGAATGATAGTGAATGAATTTCAGGCAATAAATCTTGCAAAACTTTTAGGAATAGTTATAAAATAGAAATTAAAGAAAGGATTGTGGTAGAAGATGAAAAATAAAAAGATAGCTATAATTGTCCTAGCTTTAATAGTAATAATAGCAGCAATTATTGCATGTGTCGTAATATTTAATATGCCAAAAGAAAAGCCAGAAGATGTTTTAAACTCATACATTTCAATGATAAACGATAAAAATTATGAAGGCCTTTATTCTATGATTTCAGCGAAATCTAAGCAAAATATTAGCGAAGAAGATTTTTTAACAAGAAATGAAAATATATATGAAGGAATAGATGCAGTAAACATTAATATAGAAATACAAGAAGTAACTAATAATAGTAATGAGACAGCAATAAAATATAAAGAAAGCATGGATACTTCAGCTGGAAAAATTGAATTTACAAATACTGCGACATTAGTAAAAGAAGATAAAGAATACAAAATAGATTGGTCTTCTGCAATGATTTTTCCAGAGCTAAGAGATACTGATAAAGTAAGAGTTTCAACTATTGAATCTGAAAGAGGGGAGATTTTAGACAGAAACGGAAATAAATTAGCAGAAAACGGAACAGTTTCTTCTATTGGAATTGTACCGGGAAAACTTGGAGAAAATCGTGATGAAGCAATTTCGCAAATTTCTGAGTTGACAGGAGTTTCAGTAGATTATATAAATTCACAATTATCTTTATCATGGGTAACAGATGACACATTTGTACCTATAAAAACAGTAGCACAATCAGAAACAGACTTAAAAAATCAATTATTAACTATTTCAGGAGTTCAAATAAATAGTGAAAATGCTAGAGTATATTCTTTAGGAGAAGAAGCAGCACATCTAATTGGTTATGTACAAGAAATTAACGCAGAAGAACTAGAAGAATATGCAGATAAAAATTATACTTCAACAAGTATAATAGGAAAGTCTGGTTTAGAACAAGCTTATGAAGACACTTTAAGGGGAATAGATGGAGTTGAAATATATATACAAGACGAAGATGGAAATAAATTAAAAACATTAGCCAAACAAGATAAGCAAGATGGAAAAGATGTACAATTAACAATAGACAGTAACTTACAAACTAGCACATATGAACAACTAAAAAATGATAAAGGATTTTTCATAATAATGAATCCTCGGAACAGGAGAAATATTAGCGACTGTAAGCACTCCTACATATGATTCAAATGATTTTGTATTAGGATTATCTAATGATGAATGGAATGCTTTAAATACTAACGAAAACAAACCTTTATACAATAGATTTTTACAAACTTATTGCCCTGGATCAACATTCAAACCAATTACTGCAGCAATAGCATTGACCACAGGAACTATAAATGCTGATTCGACAGTTTCTTATTCAGGTAAAAGCTGGCAAAAAGATTCAAGTTGGGGAAATTATAATGTTACAACTTTAACATCATATTCTGGTCCTAAAAATGTAGCAAATGCTTTGTTATATTCAGATAATATCTTTTTTGCACAAACAGTTTTACAAATGGGAGCTGATAAATTTACAGAAAATTTAAACAATATCGGATTTAATCAACAATTGGATTTCCCATTAACATTAAGAAAGTCACAGTATAGTTCAGGAGACTCAATAGATGGAGAAATAAAACTTGCAGATACAGGTTATGGTCAAGGCGATTTATTAGTAAATCCAATACATGTAGCTTCAATATATTCAGCATTTGCAAATGGGGGAGATATGGTAAAACCATACATAGAATATAACAATGGAGAGACAGAATATTATAAAGAAAATGCTTTTTCAGAAGAAGCAGCAGAAGAAGTTAAAAATGATTTAATACAAGTTGTAGAAAGCCCAAATGGTACAGCTCATGATATGCAAATGAGTGGACTAACAATAGCAGGAAAAACAGGAACAGCTGAATTAAAAACTTCATCAGAGGATACTGAAAGTGGAACTCTTGGATGGTTTGATTGCTTCACTATTGGAAGACAAGGAGGAGATTTGCTTTTTGTTGGTATGGTAGAAAATACACAAAACAACAGTGATGGCGGAAGCCATTATGTAATTAGTAAAATAAGAGAAATTTTAGGGGACTCATAAATATAACTTGAGGTTCAAAAGAGGTCGCAATTTGCGACCTCTTTTGAACTAAGAATCTTTAAGGTTGCAATTTGTAACCTTAAAGTTAAAATATTTAGAAAATCTATTTTTCCAATTTATAAAAAGTTTTCTTACCTTTTTTCAAAATAGCGAAACCATCTTGAAAATCCTTTTCACTAAGGACTAAATTAGTATCAGTAACCTTTTCATCATTTAAAGTAATACCACCTTGATTAATAAGAATTCTAGCTTGACCTTTAGAAGGAGCCATATTAGTTTTAATCAAAGCATCCAAAATAGAAATATTAATATCATCTAAATGAATAGAAGGCATATTATCCAAACTACCAGAACCATTAAATAAAGCATTAGAAGCTTCTTCAGCTTTTCTAGCTTCATCTTCACCATGAACTAATTTAGTAATCTCAAAAGCAGCAACCTTTTTAGCTTCATTAATCTTTTCATCTTTTAAGCTACTCAATTCATTAACTTTATCCATAGGCAAGTAAGTAAGTAAAGATAACACAGTTTTAACACTCTCATCTTCAATATTTCTCCAATATTGATAAAATTCATATGGAGAAGTTTTATTTTCATCTAGCCATAAAGCACCTTTTTCAGTTTTACCCATTTTCTTACCTTCTTTAGTTGTAAGAAGCTTGAAAGTTAAACCAAAGGAATCATCTTTTCCGATTTTTCTAATCAATTCAACTCCACCGATAATATTAGACCATTGATCATTACCACCCATTTGTAGCTTACAACCATAAGTATTATACAAATGTAAGAAATCATATGATTGCAATAACATATATCCAAGTTCAAAAAATGTTAAACCTTTTTCCATTCTTTGTTTATAACATTCAGCAGCAAGCATCTTATTAACAGAAAATAAGCTACCAATTTCACGGTTAAAATCTATAAACTTTAAATCTAATAACCAATCAGCATTATTAACAACAATAGCAGCATTATCTCCATCAAACTTCAAAAATTTTGCTATTTGTTTTTTTATTGAAGCTACATTGTGGTCAATTTCTTCACGAGTCATCATTTTTCTCATATCAGTTTTTCCTGATGGGTCACCAATAGAAGCAGTACCACCGCCAACTAAAATAATAGGTTTATGACCATATTTTTGCATAATACTTGCCACCATTAAAGAAACGAAATGACCTACATGTAAACTATCTGCTGTTGGGTCTATTCCAATATAAAAAGGAATTGATTTTCCGTGACCCAAAAAGTTCATCCATTTCTTGTGGATGAGTCATCTGTTCAATATAACCTCTTTCTTGTAAAACTTTAAGTACATTATCCATTTAATCACAGTCCTTTCTATTAAAATACTAGCATTATTTTAAATTAATGCCAGTAGTATTTCCAATATTTTCACCTAGATTGTCCATTCCTGGGTAACCTAAAAATCTATTAATGTTTTTTAAAGAAATTCCAGTTTCGTTTGAAACTATATCTAAATTATCTCCTAAACCATTTTCTGCAATGTAATTTTTAAAAGTAGAGAATTCTCTATTATCTTTAGCACTACATCTTGGACATACATATCCATCAGAAACATAAAAACTTCCACATCTAGTACATTTTTTAAATTCCATTTTGTTACCTCCAATAATAATTTGTCTTTTGATATTTTCCGTAATTTTATCACAAAAAAGTAAAAAGATAAAGGCTTTTTGAAAAATATTTTAATGTGATTACTGGATATTACAATTCACAGCTCAAAATAAAGAACTACTTTCAAAGGTTCAATTTATATTTTATCTCGTTCGTCCCAACTGCATAACAAGCTGTAAACAAAATTTTACTTACGAAAATTTTGTAACAGCTTATAATTTGTCGGTCCCCACACAAGCTCACTCGAAAAATATAAATTGAACCTTTTCAAGTTTTCTAAATTTATAAAACTGTAAATTGTAATATATCCAGTAACCACAAATTTTATATTAAGTATTGAAATCTTTTAGCATTATATGATATAGTGAAGAAAAAATAAAGACATCTGGTAAAATGTCAAGATAATTTTTGAAAAAATTTTAATTTTTTTGTACATTGATAATATAAAAAGGGCTCACTTAATAGACTTCCAATA
>CAJFJY010000011.1 GCA_904384205.1 uncultured Clostridia bacterium
ATAATCTCGTCGTACTTAAAACATCAAAAATGCACATCTTAATACTTTTAATCAATTTTACGAAGTATAAAAATGCAAACGTATAGTTTCGTCACACTCGAAAAATTAAAAATGTACAATATACTATTTTGATTTGAATAAAAAAATATTTAATATGGAAAAAATTGAAATGAAATTCTAAATTAATTGAGATTCACTTAAATAAGGAGGGAATTAAAAACATGGCTAGTAAAAATACAACTAGAAAACCAGTAGCTAGAAGAAATAGAAAAAACATTGAAAAAGGTCAAGCACATATTCATTCTAGTTTCAATAATACAATAGTTACAATTACAGATACTCAAGGAAATGCAATTTCTTGGGGAAGTGCTGGTGGTTTAGGATTTAAAGGTTCTAGAAAAAGTACACCATTTGTTGCAGGTCAAGTTGCTGAAACAGCTGCAAAAGCTGCTATGGAGCACGGATTAAAAACAGTTGAAGTATTTGTTAAAGGACCGGGTTCTGGTAGAGAAGCTGCTATTCGTGCACTTCAAACAGCAGGACTTGAAATAAGTGCTATAAAAGACGTAACACCAATACCACATAATGGTTGTCGTCCACCAAAAAGAAGAAGAGTTTAATAAAAAATATATTAAGTCATTAAAAAGTTTAAATATTATAGTTAGAGAGAAATCTTTTAATGTATAAGGAAGAAAAGAAAGGAGTAGAAAAATGGCTAGATATAAAGATGAGCAATGTCGTATTTGCCGTAGAGAAGGACAAAAATTGTTCTTAAAAGGATCTAGATGTTATACTGATAAATGTAGTATATCTAGAAGAAATTATGCACCAGGTCAACATGGTCAAAAAAGAGCAAAACTTTCTGAATATGGTACACAATTAAGAGAAAAACAAAAAACTAAATCATATTATGGAGTTGGAGAAAAGCAATTCAGAAAATATTTTGAAATGGCTTCTAATTTAAAAGGTGTACCAGGTGAAAACTTATTAAGAATATTAGAAAGTAGATTAGATAATGTTATTTACAGATTAGGATTTGGAACTTCAAGAGCACAAGCTAGACAATTTGTAAATCACGGACAATTTGAAGTTAATGGTAAGAAGGTAAGTATACCATCATATTTAGTAAAACCAGGAGATATTATTACAGTTAGAGAAAATAAAAAAGATAATGCTACACTAAAATTAAATATTGAAGAAAATGCTTCAAGACTAGTTCCAGCATGGTTAGAAAGAGATAATACAAATTTGAGCGGTAAAGTAATTAGATTAGCTGCTAGAGAAGATATAGATTTACCAATCGAAGAGCATTTAATAGTAGAGCTTTACTCAAAATAATAGTGTTTAAAAGTAAGTGTAAGAATATTTTTATAAAGTTAAAATTTTACTTAAATAAACCTATAGAGTTTTTAAAAAGTAAGAGAGGCAGTCTCTCATTTTAGGAGGTAAAAATGATAGAATTTGAAAAGCCAAATATTGAATGTCTAGAGGTTGATGATGCAAATAATTATGCAAAATTTGTATGTGAACCATTGGAAAGAGGATATGGAGTAACAATAGGTAATTCATTAAGAAGAATATTACTTTCATCACTTCCAGGATGTGCAATTACTAGTGTAAAAATAGATGGAGTATTACACGAATTTTCTACAATACCAAATGTAGTAGAAGATGTACCAGAAATTATAGTTAATCTAAAAAATGTTAGATTAAAATCTGATGGTAGTAACGAAGAAAAAATCTTAAGAATAGATTTTAAAGGAGAAGGAGACGTTACAGCAGGAGATATAATGACAGATGGAACTGTAGAAGTATTAAATCCAGATTTACATATAGCTACTGTTTCTGAAGGTGGATCTTTGAAAATGGAAATGACAGCAGATATGGGAAGAGGATATAATTCAGCAGAAAAGAATAAAAAACCTAATCAAGATATATCTGTATTACCAATCGATTCTATTTATACACCAGTTAAAAAGGTTAATTATCAAGTAGAAAATACTAGAGTAGGGCAAATGGTAGATTATGATAAATTAGTAATAGAAGTTTGGACAGATGGTAGCATAAAAGCACATGAAGCATTAAGTTTAGCTGCAAAAGTAATGACAGGACATCTAGAACTATTCATAGATTTATCAGAAACAACAAAAAATACTCAAGTAATGGTAGAAAAAGAAGAATCTAAGAAAGAAAAAGTCTTAGAAATGTCAATAGAAGAATTAGAATTATCTGTAAGATCATTCAACTGCCTAAAAAGAGCAGGAATAGCAACAGTTGAAGACTTAATAAATAAAACAGAATCAGACATGATGAAAGTTAGAAACTTAGGAAAGAAATCATTTGACGAAGTAAAAGCAAAATTACATTCATTAGGCTTAGACTTCGCACAGGAAGAAGACTAGGAAAAGGAAGGTGAAAAAAATTGGCTACAAATAGAAAGTTAGGTAGAACAACAGATATAAGAAAAGCAATGTTAAAAAACTTAACAACAGATTTACTAGTACATGGTAAAATAGAAACAACATTACCAAGAGCAAAAGAAGTAAAATCTATAGCAGATAGTATCATAGCATTAGCAATAAAAGAAAAAGACAATTTTGAAGAAATAGAAGTAAAAATCAAAAAAGCTAAACTAGATACAAAAGGACATAAAGAAACAGAACTAGTAAAAAGCAAAAATGGAAAAGAATATTTAAAAGTTGTAAAAGAAGAAGTAACAGAAAAAAGACAAAAGGATATGCCATCAAGATTAAATGCAAGAAGAAAAATAATGAGAAAAACAAACAAAGTAAAAGATTCAGATGGTAAAAACATAGATGTTCCAGCAATGTTATTCAATGAAATAGCTCCAAAATATGCAGATAAAAATGTAGGAGGATATACAAGAATAATAAAAGCAGGACCAAGAAAAGGTGACGGAGCAGAAGTTGCTATTTTACAATTGGTCTAATAGGGACGTAGCAAATTGAACAAAAAATGAACAAAAGGGACAGGTATTGTAATATACCCGTCTTTTTTATTTTATAGGAAAGTGCATTTTTTAGATGCATCTTTCCAGATAAAGTAAGGTTAAGCTATATTTTCTTCCTTGATATTATTACAAGATAATGTTAAAATAATTTTAAATTATCAAAAAATGTTAAATATAAGGGGGGATAATTTTGAAAAAAAAGTTACTGATATCAATAATAATAGTTGTACTAATTATTATTTTTTTAAGTATTCTTATTATATTTGGAACACTAAATAGAAAAAGTTCATATAAAATTAAAAATGCAAAGAATCAAGAGGAAAAAAGCATTGCAACTGAATATTGTGATGGTGTTATAAGATATTTAGAGGATAAGTATAATGAGAAGTTTTATGTTACATTTACATGGTATAGTGAAGAATTTTCTAGATTATATTATGTAAGAGCATATTCATTTGAAAATCCAGATAAAGAATTTTCCATTCAAATATTAGATCCACAATTTAATGATGGAAAAAGTTATGCAGATGATTATATTTTTGAAATTTCTAAAAATGATGTAACCGAATATTTTTATGGAATTTTAGATAAATACAATATTATAAATAGAGAAGATCTTGAAATTACGAATTCATATGACTTAGATACTACAAATATAAGCAAAGAAGCTTTTAATAAAGATGATTCAATATTTATGAGTATTTATTTAGATAACGAAAATTTTTCAAGATTAGAAGAAAATATGAATGATATCGCTGTAGATTTAAATAATTCCATAGCTACTAATAAGTCTGGAATTTATCCTAATTTTTATATTAAAGTATATACAAAAGAAGAAGATAATTATGATGATACAATAGAAAATGATAATTATTTAGACATACAAATTTATAAGGATAATACATATAAAGCTAGAAGAGTTCATAATTTCCAAAAAAATTTATTTAAAAATGTTACAAATTAAAATTTAATAATAAAAAAAGACAGGTCAATTTATTTAATATTACAGACATGTCCCTTTTGTTTAAAAATTGTTCAATTTTGTACGTCCCCAATGAACCAAAAAAAATGGAGTGCATATAATAACCACAGGAGGCTAAGAAATGATTGATTTTATTTTACATGTCATATTTTGGACATTAGCTCTTTATGGTTTGTTTGAACTCATAAAAAATATAATATATTTATATACATATACTAATTTAAAATCAGAAGGAATTTATATAATTGTCGCTGTAAAAAATCAAGAAGATAAAATAGAAGGATTCATGCGCTCATTTTTATTCAAAATTTTGTATGGAAAAGAAGATTCCTTGAAAAATATAATTGTTACTGATTTAAGGTCAACTGATAATACAAAAGAAATATTAAAAAAATTATCTGATGATTATGAAATATTAAAGGTTGCAAGTTGGAAAGATTGTAAAGAAATAATGGATAATATAGATCAAGTATAAGCAAAATGAAAAGAAAGTTAAAGAAGATTGTAAAAAATAGAAAAATATTTTCCTTAAGTATTGTACTTGAAGAAAATATTTACAAACAAATAATATCAATAAAACATTGAAATGTCAACAAAGAATCTAAAAAAATAACATATAATAAAGGTTGCAAATAAATTGCCAATGTATAGAAAAAAATGGAGATGCGATGCTAGTATGTCGAATTTTGCGATGAAAAGTTCGGCACTTTTTAAATAAAGTATTGACTTTTTATGTTAATATAGTGTATAACTATTAAAAATAAAATTAAAATATTCGAATATAAAATTTTATTAAAAAGAAGAAATTTAAATCATTTTAGCAAATGGAAAGATTTGCTTAAATCATCAATTTGTTAATTTTGTTACGATTTATAATCTTTAGTTTAAATATCAATTTAATATCTAATAAAATAAATTAATTTATTAATTAATCCAAAAATATTAATTCAAAGTATAACCTAAAAAATTAATTTAAATAGTTAATTCAAAAAATTAATTTAGATCAATTAATATTTAATCTAAGTTATAATAAGCATAAAGAATTCATTTTAATTCGTCAAATAAAAATCCATAAAAAGAAAATGTATAATTTTTAACCTTGAGAAATGTAACACAAAAAATTAGATAAAAATTTACCAAATGATTGAACAAATGAAACATATTTGCTAAAATAGAAAGGAAGGAATAAATGAATCAAACAAAGCAGAAATACAAATTAAGTAATGATTTCATATTTAAAAAAGTATTTGCTCAAGATGAAAATAATAGTGAACTAATAGATTTACTAGAAGCAATATTAGACATAAAAATAAAGAAAGTAGAGGTAAAAAATCCAGAACTACCAAAAAATGCAATGGACGAAAAAGCATCAATACTAGATATAAAAGCATATGTAAATGATGATACAATAATAGATATAGAGTTACAAGTAAAGAATGAATATAATATAACAGAAAGAAGTATATTATATTTATCGAAGTTAGTAGCAGGACAAATGGAAGTGGGAGAAGACTATATAAAACTGAAAAAAAGCGTATCCATAATAATCTTATTATTCAATTATTTTGAGACAAATACATATCATAATATAGCACATATGAAATTTGAAAAAACAAAAGAAGAAAAATATGTAGAAATGGGATATAAAGAAGAACAGGAAATAGCCATACCAAAACTAGAGATGCATTTTATAGAATTACCAAAATTCGTAAAGAAAAACGGAGGAACAAAAACAAAATTGGAGCAATGGTTATGGTTAATATCGGGAAGGGAGGATGAGATAAAAATGGCAGAGAAAGAAAATGTACAACTAAAAAAGGCATCAGAGAAATTAGACAAAATGAATTTAACAGAGTCAGAAAGAGAATTATATGAGGCAAGAGAGCTAGGACTATACTTTCAACAAATAGGATTAGCAAATGCAGAGGAACACGGTTATCAAGAGGGTCAATTACAAGAAAGAAAAAAATATGTACAAAAATTACTAAAGAAAAATATGAGTGATAAAGAGATTATGGATCTAGTAGAAATAGATAAGAAAGAATTAGAAAAATTGAAACAAGAATTAAAAGAAAAATAAACAATTTAAGTTTTATTTATCCCATTTATGAGTACTGTAAATATAGATAGCAAGAATTTCTTGCTATTTTTCCTTTTGTGTAGTAGAATACAAAGAAGATAGGGAGTAGATAAACTAAAAAATTATGTAAAAACATATAATGAACAAAAAGGAGAAGAAATAAACATTGGAAATTAAAGGACAAGTAGAAGATATAATATATCAAAACGAAGGAAATAGTTATACAATAGCAGTATTTTATACAGACGAAGAAGAAACCACAATAGTAGGATATCTGCCATTTGTAAAAAAAGGAGATACATTAAAAGTAGTCGGAAGATTTGTCGAACATAAAGATTATGGAAGGCAATTCAAAGTAGACACATTTGAAAAGTTAATGCCAGAATCATTATCAGCTTTAGAAAAATATTTAGCAAATGGAAGTATAAAAGGAATAGGAGAAGCAACTGCTAAAAAAATAATAAAAAAATTTGGAGAAGACACAATAAATATATTCAAATTTGAGCCATTAAGGTTAGCAGAAATAAAAGGAATAACAGAAGAAAAAGCAAAAGAAATGGCAGAAGACTTTATAGAAAGCCAAGAAATATGGAGAATAGTAGGATTCCTAGATAAGTTCGGAATAGGACCAGAAAATGCAAAAAAGATATATGATAAATATGGAGTAAATAGCATAGAAGAAATAGAAAAAGATCCATACATATTAGTGGATTTAGTAAGAGGAGTCGACTTTATACAAATAGATAGAATGGCATTAGACTTAGGAATCAGTTATGATAATGACAAAAGAGTACAGAGCGGAATCAAATATGGATTAATAAGAATAACAAATAATGGACATTCATGCACACTAAAAGATAATCTAGTAGAATTTGTAATCACTTTATTAGATGTCTCATCAGAATGTGTAGAAGACAATTTAATAAATCTAACTGCAAAAGATGAAATAGTAATAGAAGATAGAAATGGAGAAGAATGGGTATATTTATCAAGTTTTTATCAAATAGAAGCAAATATTGCAGATAGAATAATAAGACTAAATAAAAGTAAAAACTTAAAAGAAATAAAAAACATAGAAAATGTACTAAAAAAAGCAGAAAAGAAGAGCAATATAGAATTATCTGATAAGCAAAAAGAAGCAATAAAAGCAATAAATCAAAATAATGTAACAATAATCACAGGAGGGCCAGGAACAGGAAAAACTACAATTATAAAAACAATAATAGATATATATGAAGAAAAAGGAAAAAAAGTAGTATTAGCAGCACCAACAGGAAGAGCGGCAAAAAAAATGACAGAAGCAACAGGAAAAGAAGCATCAACATTACATAGATTATTAGGAATAGGAAAATTAGATGATGAAGGAATTTATGCAAAACCAAAAGATTATGAAGGAACACCAATAGATGCAGATTTGATAGTAGTAGATGAATTATCAATGGTAGATATGTTCTTAATGGAGCATCTATTAAAATGTGTATTTCAAGGGACAAAACTAATATTAGTAGGAGACGTAGATCAGCTATCATCAGTAGGACCAGGAAGTGTATTAAAAGACTTAATATCATCAGAAACAATAGAAACAGTAAAACTAGACAAAATTTTTAGGCAAGCTGCAAAAAGCAAAATAATATTAAATGCACATAGAGTCAACCAAGGAGAACCATTTTTAGATAAAAACGACATAGAAAACGAAACAAATGAAGACTTTTTCTTTATAAAATGTGAATCACAAGAAAGAATGTTAAAAGAAGTAATGACATTATGCACAGGAAGACTAAAAAAATATGGAGATTACGACTTTTTCCAAAACATACAAATATTAACACCAACAAAAAAAGGACTATTAGGAACAAAAGAATTAAATAAAACTTTACAACAAATACTAAATCCAAATCTAGATAACTTACCAGAAAAATCCAACTTAGGAGCAATATATAGAGCAGGAGATAGAATAATGCAAGTAAAAAACAATTACGATATATATTGGGAAAAAGAAAGCGAAAAAGGAAAAGAAATAGGAAGCGGAGTATTTAATGGAGAAATAGGAACAATAACAGAAGTAAACGAAAGAGAAAAAGTAGTAGAAATAAAATTTGATGATGAAAAAGTAGCGTGGTATGAATTTTCAGAATTAGAAGAAATAGAACATAGTTATGCAATAACTATACATAAAGCACAACGGAAGTGAATTTGATGTAGTAATAATGGTATTACCAAAATCATCACCAATGTTACTTACAAGAAATTTACTATATACAGGAATAACAAGAGCAAAAAAACTACTAATAATATTAGGAGACGAAAAAACAGTAAACTTTATGATACAAAATGTAGATAGCAAAAAAAGAAACACAGGCTTAGAATTTAAACTTAGAAATAGGGATTGAGGGAGGTTTTATTGAATTTTAGCAAAATTTTAGACTATTTTTATCCACCAATGTGCGGAATTTGTGGAAAACTAGATAGTAATTTTTTATGTAAAAAGTGTGAGAAAATCCTAGAGTCGCATGAAGAACAAAATATAGTAAAAGTTGAAAATATGAATTTTGAAGAATTAATATATATTTTTAAATACGAGGGAATAATAAGAGAAAATCTCTTAAAATACAAATTTGAAGAAAAATCATATTTATATAAAACTTTTGTAAATTTTTTATTAAAAAATGATAAAATATTTGAAAATATGAAAAATTATGATACAATTATACCAGTTCCAATAAGTAAAAAAAGGAACAGACAAAGAGGATATAATCAAAGTTTTTTAATTGCAAAAGAGATATCCAAATATACAAACTTAAAATTAATAAATAACTGTTTATTTAAAACTAAAAATGTTATAGAACAAAGCAAATTAACAAAAGAGGAAAGAGAGCAGAATATAAAAAATGTATATTCTCTAAAAAATGGAGATAAAATAGAAAGTAAAAAAATTCTATTAATTGATGACATATATACAACAGGAAGTACAGTTAATGAATGTTGTAGAATATTAAAAAAAGCAAATCCTAAAAAAATAGGAGTAGTGGTTTTAGCAAAAGATTAAAAAATTAAAAAGGAAAACAAAGGTAGAAAGTACTTACATTTTTTTAGCCAATTGTGCCTTTAGAAAGGAATGCGATAAAATGGAAGATTTAGTAGAAAGTATCTTAGATTATGTTAGGTCAGATTATACAGATTATGCAATAATGATAAATGGAGAATGGGGTTCTGGTAAGACTCATTTTTGGAATAATAAAATAAAGAAAAAAATTGAGTCTATGCAATTAAATGGTAAAAGATATACAACTATATATATGTCTTTATATGGTATATCAAACCTAGAAGAAATTAGTAAAAAGATATTTATAGAAACTACCCAATTAATGGATAAAAACTTAAGAAAATTCATGCAAGCAAATGGACAAACTACAATACCAGAGTATGCAAAAACAGGATTAGATATGGCTAATTTTTTCGGTGTAACTCAAAATGGAGATAAAGTAGATTATGCAGATTTCTTTTCAACTGATGATAAAGTTCTATGTTTTGATGACCTAGAGAGAGCAAATGTTGATGTTATAGATATATTAGGATATATAAATAATTTTGTTGAGCATGACCATATAAAAACAATAATAATATGTAACGAAAAAGAGTTATCTACTAAATTAAAAAGTTCTAACTTAGAAATGAAAACATTTATTGCAACATATCTTTTAGATAAACAAGGCGAATTAAACAAAGCAGATAAGCCAATGGTGGAAAAGATTAGAGATAAAATAGAGCACGTTTTTGATAAAGCAAATGATTATGAAAGAATAAAAGAAAAGCTTATTGGTGAAACCTTTGAATATGCACCTAAATTTGATTATATAATAAATGGTATCTTGCTAAGATATGAAAATGTTCCAGACCTGATTAGATTTTTAAGAGAAAATACAAGACTAATAATCGCAACATTTGAAAGAAGCGGAACAAGAAACTTAAGAATTTTAAAACACTCATTAAATGACTTTAAGAAAATCTTTAATATGGTAAATAAATCATATCCAAATACAAGCAATAGAGTAATGCAAACAATGCTTATATTCACAATTGCAATATCATTTGAAATAAAAGCTGGAAAAATAACAAAAGATAAATTTGTCAACATTAAAGACAATGAAGAATATAAATCAATATTAGTATCATCAAGAGTTTTGATGGATAATAGACAATTTTATATTAAAGAATTTGATAGCAATTATTATTATAATTTCAAAGCAGAATATAGATTCTTCAAATTTATAGAATATTATGTAAGAACAAGAATATTTGATATGAAATTATTCAAGCAAGATATGGAAACAATAAGAAATACAGTAGATATAAATAATTTACCAGGATACAAGAGGTTGCTAACAGAAGAATATTGGAAAATATCTGATGATGAATTTGGCGATGTAATAAATTCAGCATTAGAAGATGTAAAAGAAGGAAATTTAGAGTTAATAGATATAGTAAAAATATATGCATATTTTAGCTATTTTTCTAAAAAAGGCCTAATAAAAGAAGATTTAAAAGTATTAAAAGTAATATTTTTTAATGGAATGAATATAGCATCTTTAAAATCAAATTATTGTGATAATGTTGATGAAGAATTAAGTAAAATTGCTATAGATGAATGGCAAGAAGATATGGATGATATCTTAAAACATTTCAATAACTTGAATAGTCAATTACTAGACAAAATGTACAAAGAAAGAGCAGAAGAAGTATTTAAATGCATACCAATGCGAATGGAACAATTCTACGAAATGTTTGATAGGCAATGTATGGATGTGCCAATATTTAAATATTATGATCCATTCCAATTATTCCAAAGAATCAGTTGTGCAAGTAATGAAGATATTGTTTTGATAAAAGAAAAATTAATGAATAGAGCTGATAAATATCCAAAACAAGTAGAGCAAGAAGCTAAAAACTTGAAACAATTTAAACAAGTATTAGATAATTATTTAGATGGAAAAGATACATCAATCAAGATAGTAACATTAAAAGACTTCTCAAATTCATTAGAATATATTTTGGGAAAAGCAAAACCATCATTCCTTCCAAAAAAGGAAAAAATAGACAATACGGTTCAAAACTAGAAAAATCTCTATTAATGAGACTATGAAAAGTTTGATAAATTTGTAAAGATTAGTTATTTTTATGTAACTAATCTTTTTTTGACAAAAAATGAATAAAAAAACAACAAAAAGAGATAATAAAAATATAAACAAAAATAAAACAAACAAAGGGAGGAAAATTATGAAAGCAACTGGAGTTGTAAGAAGAATAGATGATTTAGGAAGAGTTGTTATACCTAAAGAAATAAGAAAAACATTAAGAATAAAGGAAGGCGATCCTCTAGAAATATTTACTGATAGAGAAGGGCAAGTAATTTTAAAAAAATATTCTCCAATAGGAGAACTATCAGAATTTGCATCAGGATATGCAGAGACATTATCAAAAACAACAGGACACATTGCTTGTATAACTGATAAAGATACAATAATAGCAGTTTCAGGAGGTTCTAAGAAAGAATTTTTGGAGCAAGATATAAGCAAAGATTTGGAGCAATTAATGGAAGATAAAGAAGTATATACAAGTAAAGATAATGGAGATATAGCAATGCCGATTACAAAAAATGATACTAATGAAAGAAAGCATAATGCACAAATAGTATATCCTATAATTTCAAATGGTGACACAATAGGAACAGTAATATTAATGTCAAAAGATGCAAACGGAAAAATGAATGAAGTAGAAAAAAAGGTAGCACAATCTGCAGCAACATTCTTAGGAAGCCAAATGGAAATTTAAAGTTGACAAAAGGGACGGGGCAAAATGGCAATTTTTTAAAAAAAGACTTTAAAAATATATAAAAAGGTGTTATTATAGATAAGGGGAAAATTTTAGCAAAGGAGAGATTTAATGTCAAGAACCCCAAGAGAAACTATAAAAACATCTTTTTTTCATGTTATGGTACAAGGGATAGCCAAAAGTTATATATTTAACAAAGAGTGTGATATCAAATATTATATCAAAATTATTAAAGGAGCAGAAAAAATACATAATACTAAAGTTATAGCATATTGTATTATGAATAATCATGCACATTTACTTCTAAACGCAAATACCATACAAGAATTAATCAAATTTATGCACAGAATAAATACACAATATGCAATGTATTATAATAAAAAATATAACAGAGTAGGATATGTATTTAGAGATAGGTATAAAAGTGAAGGAATTTATGAAGAAAATCAATTTTACGCCTGTATGAATTACATATATAATAATCCTGTTAAAGCTGGGATATGTAAAACAAGAGAAGATTATAAATTTTCAAACTATCTTGAAAACAAAAAATATATAACAAATAATATTCAAGAAGATAGAAAATTCATAGATGTAGACAATGAAGTTAATGATGAATTTGTAGAGAGATATATACATGAAAATAATATTGATGTAGAACACTTACTGAAAGATAAAGAAAAACTGAAACTAGTAATAAATGATTTAAGAAGATTTAATATATCTTTTAGATGTATGGAAAGAGTATTAAAGATTAGTAGAGAGACGCTAAGAAAATATGAATAGTTATCTAATAGTTATTTGGAAAATTATTCTTTTGAACATTTTAGATTTAAAAATTGCCATTTTGCCCCGTCCCATTTGGCGGAGTTTTTGGCGGAAAATTTTAAATGAATAGGAGGAATGAAAAATGAACGCACAAAAATTCACACAAAAATCATTAGAAGCAATACAACAAGCACAAAATTTAGCAGTGCAAAATCAAAATTCACAAATAGAAGAAGAGCATTTAATATTAGCACTATTAGAGCAAGAAGATAGTTTAATAAAAGAACTATTAAACAAAATGGGAGTATCAGAAAATTTTGAAAATGATATAAGAAACAAAGTAGAAAATGACCCTAAAATGGTAGGAGGAGCAAGAAAAGCAGACGCCATATATGTTTCACAAGATGTAGACATGGTACTTTCAAACTCTGAAAAAATAGCAGATAAAATGAAAGATGAATATGTATCTGTTGAACATATTATGCTTGCGATATTTGACAATCCAAGTAATGAAATAAAAGAAATATTTAAAAGATATAATGTAAACAAAAATGATTTCTTAAAAGCATTATTAAGTGTGAGAGGAAATACTAGAGTTACAAGTGACAATCCAGAAAGTACATATGATGTATTAAAAAAATATGGACAAGACTTAGTCCAAATGGCAAGAGAGCAAAAATTAGACCCGGTAATAGGAAGAGATACAGAAATAAGAAATGTAATCACAATTTTATCAAGGAAAACAAAAAATAATCCATGTTTAATTGGTGAACCAGGTGTGGGTAAAACAGCAATTGCAGAAGGGTTAGCACTAAGAATAGTAAGAGGAGATGTGCCAGAGGGTCTGCAAGACTGTACAATATTTTCTTTAGATATGGGCTCATTAGTTGCAGGAGCTAAATATAGAGGAGAATTTGAAGAAAGATTAAAAGCAGTTTTGCAAGAAGTAAAGAAAAGTGAAGGAAAAATTATTCTTTTCATAGATGAAATTCATACTATTGTTGGAGCAGGAAGAACAGATGGAGCAATGGATGCAGGAAACATCTTAAAACCAATGCTAGCAAGAGGGGAATTACATTGTATAGGTGCAACTACTTTAAATGAATACAGACAATATATAGAAAAAGACCAAGCATTAGAAAGACGTTTTCAACCAGTAATGGTAGATGAACCAAGTGTGGAAGATACAATTTCAATCCTAAGAGGACTAAAAGAAAGATATGAGGTATTCCATGGAGTAAAAATTTCTGATAATAGTTTAATTGCAGCAGCAACATTATCACATAGATATATATCAGATAGATTTTTACCAGATAAAGCAATAGACTTAGTAGATGAAGCATGTAGTTTAATAAAAACTGAAATGAAATCAATGCCTGTAGAGCTAGATGAAGTTTCAAGAAAAATAATGCAATTGGAAATAGAAGAAACAGCATTATCAAAAGAAAAAGATGAATTTTCAAAACAGAGATTAGAAGATATCAAAAAAGAAAAATCAGAACTTAAGACTAAATTTGACGTAATGAAAGCTAAATGGGATAATGAAAAACAATCAATAGAAAAAGTACAGAAATTGAGAGAAGAAATAGAAAAAACAAATGCACAAATTGAACAGGCAGAAAGAAGTTATGATTTAAACAAAGTTGCAGAATTGAGATATGGAAAATTACCTGAATTACAAAAACAATTAGAAGAAGAAGAGAAAAAAGAAAATAACAAAGAAAATGTTTTATTAAGAAATAAAGTAACAGCAGATGAAATTGCAGAAATTGTTTCAAGATGGACGGGAATACCTGTAACAAAACTTATGGAAGGCGAAAGAGAAAAGATATTACACTTAAAAGACCTTCTTCATAAAAGAGTAATAGGGCAAGATGAAGCAGTTGAAGATGTTTCAGAAGCAATAATGAGATCAAGAGCTGGAATTAGTGACCCTAAAAAACCAATTGGTTCATTTCTATTCTTAGGTCCAACAGGTGTTGGAAAAACAGAACTTGCAAAAAGTTTAGCAGAATGCCTATTTGATGATGAGCATAATTTGATTAGAATTGATATGTCAGAATATATGGAAAAATACTCTACTTCAAGATTAATTGGTGCGCCTCCAGGATATGTAGGATATGAAGAAGGAGGGCAACTAACAGAAGCGGTCAGAAGAAAACCATATTCAGTCGTATTATTTGATGAAATTGAAAAAGCACATCCTGATGTATTTAATATATTATTACAAGTGCTAGATGATGGAAGAATAACAGACTCACAAGGGAGAACAGTAGATTTTAAAAATACAATTATCATATTAACTTCAAATTTAGGCTCTGAATACATATTAGAAGGAATAACAGATAAAGGAGAAATTTCAGAAGAAGCCAAAGAAAAAGTAAATGATTTATTAAAGAAAAGTTTTAGACCAGAATTTTTAAATCGTTTAGATGAAATTGTATTTTATAAACCTCTAAAGAAAGAAGAAGTCTCAAAGATATTAGATTTATTAATACTAGACTTGGAAAAAAGACTAGAAGATAAACATATCACATTAGAATTGACAGATAAAGCAAAAGAATATTTAATAGACAATGGATATGATGAAGTATATGGAGCAAGACCATTGAAAAGATTTGTAACTAAAAAACTTGAAACTTTAATTGCAGAAAAAATCTTAACTGAAGAAATTAAACCATCAAGTAAAGTAACAGTTGACTGTGATAACAATAAACTCGTAATAAAAAAGTAGCAAAATTATTTTAATTTCTATATGTTTGTACAATAAAATAAAAATTATATAAAGGAGATGCAATTTTATGAATGAAGTTATAAAAAATATTTTAGATAGAAGAAGTATAAGACAATATAAAGATGAAATGATACCAAAGGAAATATTAGAACAAATCATAGAAGCAGGAACATATGCACCAAGTGGAATGGGCATGCAGTCACCAATAATAATAGCAATAACAAATAAAGAAATAAGAGATAGATTATCAAAATTAAATGCAAAAATTATGGGAAAAGAAGATACAGACCCATTCTATGGAGCACCAGTAGTATTAGTAGTGTTAGCAGACAAAAAAATCCCAACATATATTTATGATGGTAGTCTAGTTATGCAAAATCTTATGCTTTCCGCAAACTCATTAAATGTATCAAGTTGTTGGATTCATAGAGCAAAAGAAGAATTCGAAACAGAAGAGGGAAAAGAAATATTAAAATCTTTAGGTATAAAAGGAGAGTATGAGGGAATAGGACACTGCATATTAGGATATAGTGATAGTAAAGTAGAAGCAAAACCAAGAAAAGACAAATATGTTTATTATATAGAATAGTACCAAATATTATGTCAAATGGATTATTCCATTTGACATTTTTTTGTAAATAGTGTATAATATTACCTAGTGTTGCCATAGGGCAAGGATGAGATTAAAACCTAAAAATAAAAAGTAAGAGATGTGCGGTATAAATTTAGAAAAAAAGAGAATATTATATGTAGTAAAATAATTAATCGGACTTTATATCTATTTAGGATAGATATGTAAATAAATATATTTATAAATAGGAATTCATAATTTGAACGGTATAAATTATGAGATATTTCTATTGTATTTTGTGTTAAAGAATTCGATTAGTTTAAAAATATTTGAACTAATTTTTTTAGGTTTTTCTTAAAAATATAAATAAAGAAAGGAAGGATAAAATTTTATGACAAAAGAGAATGTAAAAGACAATGCAATAAGCATCACAAGAAACAATGTAAGAAATAATGAAAGAAAAAGTACAAGAAGTGATGCAAAAAGCAATTTAAAAAATAGGAATGAGAAATCATTAATAGTAAAAAAAGAAGGAGAAGAAAAAGTAAAAAGAGAAAGAAGACCAAGAAGGACAAATCTAAGAAGCGTAGGAGAAAAAGAAGTAGAAAAAGCAGTTAGAACAAATACAAAAGGAAATAGTATATTCAAAGGATCAAAACTAAAGATAATACCACTTGGAGGATTACATGAGATTGGTAAAAATATTACAGTATTTGAATATGAAGATGAAATTATAGTAGTTGACTGTGGACTATCATTTCCAGAAGATGATATGTTAGGAATAGATTTAGTAATTCCAGATATATCATATCTGGAAAAAAATAAAGAAAAAATAAAAGGAATGATAATAACACATGGGCATGAAGATCATATAGGGGGAGTACCATATTTCTTAAAACAAATCAATATACCAATATATGCACCAAGATTAGCAGCAGGATTAATTAGAAATAAATTAGAAGAACACAAATTATTAAGAAGTACAACAATAATAGAAATAATGCAAGGTCAAACTATAAAATTAGGTAAATACTTTAGTGTAGAAATAATTAGAAGTACACATAGTATTCCAGACTCTGTAATGCTTGCAATAACAACACCTGTTGGTACAATACTACATACAGGAGATTTTAAAGTTGACTTCACACCAATAGATGGAAAAATAATGGATTTAGGAAGAATTGCAGAACTTGGAAATCAAGGAATACTAGCTTTAATGTCAGACAGCACAAATGCAGAAAGAAAAGGATTCACAATGTCAGAAAGTTCTGTTGGAGATGTATTTGACAAATTGTTTATACATTGTACAAAAAGAATAGTTGTAGCAACATTTGCATCAAATGTTCATAGAGTACAGCAAATAGTAAATTTAGCCGTAAAATATGGAAGAAAAATTGCAGTATGTGGTAGAAGTATGGTAAATATGATAGATACTGCAAGAGAATTGGGATATATAGATTGCCCAGAAGATTTATTCATAGATATAGATATGATAGGAACATATAATGATGAACAACTAGTAATAATAACAACAGGAAGCCAAGGGGAACCAATGTCAGCATTAACAAGAATGGCAGCAGGAGATCACAGAAAAGTAACAATAACACCAAATGACTTAGTAATAATATCAGCAAACCCAATACCAGGAAACGAAAAATTTGTATCAAAAGTCGTAGATGACTTAATGCAAATAGGTGCAGAAGTTGTATATAGTGCATTAGCAGATGTCCATGTATCAGGACATGCTTGCCAAGAAGAACAAAAATTAATAATAGCACTTGCAAAGCCAAAATATTTTATACCAGTTCATGGTGAATATAGACAATTAATGGCACATGCAGAAACAGCAAAACAAATGGGAATAGACGGAAAAAATATCATATTAATGTCAAATGGTAGAGTATTAGAAATAAATGAAGAAGAAGCAAAATTAACAACATCAGTACAAAGTGGCAAAGTATTAGTAGATGGATTAGGAGTTGGAGATGTTGGAAACATTGTATTAAGAGATAGACAACATCTATCACAAGATGGACTTATAATAATAGTATTAACAATGGACTCAAATACAGGAGAAGTTGTTGCAGGACCAGATGTAATCTCAAGAGGATTTGTATATGTAAGAGAATCAGAAAACCTAATGGATGATGTAAAATCAGTAGTAAGACATGAAATCAAAAAATGTGAAGAAAGAGACATTCGTGATTGGGCAACAATCAAATCAACAGTAAGAGAAAATTTGAAAGATTATATTTTCATGAAAACAAAAAGAAATCCGATGATTATCCCAATAATAATGGAAGTATAATGTTTTTAAAACTCATCCTAAAAAACAGTAACAAAATTAAAGGAGGAAAGTATAAAGAGCCTCCTTTTTTGTTGCATAGAAAATTATAGTGAATGTTTAAAAATTTTAATCATATTGCTTTTATTCTTGTATATTGGGAAAAAATGTAGTATAATAGCAACAAAATTAGTGTCTTTAGAAAGGAATGATTAATAAAATGGATTATAAAGATTTAGCAAATTTAATATTTCCAGAAGCAAAGGATATAAGTTATTATGAAGAAAAATATCCAGAAAGAAACCTAAAAGAAGGAGCAATTGTAACAAGAATAGCACCAAGTCCAACAGGATTTATACATATAGGTGGATTATATCAAGGACTAATTGCAAAAAAAATAGCAAAACAAACAGAAGGAGTATTTTTCATAAGAATAGAAGACACAGACCAAAAAAGATTAATTGAAAATGGAATAACAGAAATAATAGAATCAATGGATAAATTTGGTATGAATCCGGACGAAGGAATGATAAATGAAACAGAAAGTAAAGGACTATATGGCCCATATAGACAATCTTTAAGAAAAGAAATATACCAAGCATATGCAAAATATCTAATAGAACAAGGAAAAGCATACCCATGTTTCTGTACGCCAGAAGAATTAGATTCAATAAGACAAAAGCAAGAACAAGCAAAAATAAGACCTGGATATTATGGAGTTTGGGCAAAATGCAGAAATTTAACTGTAGAAGAAATGACAGAAAAAATAAAGGCAGGAGAAAACTATATAATCCGTTTTAAATCACTAGGAAGAGAAGATAGAAAAATAAAACATCATGATTTAATAAAAGGAAATGTAGACTTTCCAGAAAATGACCAAGATATAGTGATAATCAAAGGAGATGGATTACCAACATATCATTTTGCACATGTCGTAGATGACCATTTAATGAGAACAACACATGTAATAAGAGGAGACGAATGGTTATCATCAGTACCATTGCATTTGCAACTATTCCATGAAATGGGATTCAAACCACCAAAATATGCACATATAGCACCAATAATGAAAAATGATAATGGAAATAAAAGAAAATTGAGTAAAAGAAAAGATCCAGAAGCAGCAGTTTCATATTATGTAGAAATGGGAATACCAAAAGAAGCTGTAACAGAATACTTATTAAACATAGCAAACTCAAACTTTGAAAATTGGAGAAGAGCAAATAAAGATGCATCAATAGATGACTTCAAACTAGAAATATCAAAAATGAGTGTAAGTGGAGCATTATTTGATATGGTAAAATTGCTAGATGTAGGAAAAACAGTAATATCAAAATTTACAGCAGAAGAAGTATATGAAAGAGCATTAGAATGGGCAAAAGAATATGATAAAGATTTAGCGAAAATATTAGAAAAAGACAAAGAATATGCAATAAAAGTATTTGGAATAGAAAGAGGAAATAAAAAACCAAGAAAAGACATAGCAAAATGGTCAGATGTAAGAGAAAACATCTCATATATGTATGATGAAATGTTTGACAGTCAAAAACAAAACTACGATTACCAAGTAATAAACGATAAAGAAGAAATAAATAAAATCTTAAACCTATATATAAACGAATACTATGATGAAAATGACGACAAACAAACATGGTTTGATAAAATAAAAGAACTATCAGGAAGATTAGGCTATGCAAAAGAAGTGAAAGAATTTAAAGAAAATCCAGACAAATATAAGGCACATGTAGGAGATGTAAGTACAGTATTAAGAGTAGCATTAACAGCAAGAACAAACACACCAGATATGTACGAAATAATGCAAATATTAGGAAAAGACAGAATAAAAGCAAGATTTGAAAAAGCAATAGGGATTTAGGGACGTATCTCAAAATCCCTGTGTCCCTAAATCCCTAAAGAAAGGAATGTGAGTTAAAATAGATTACGAAGTAGGAGATATTGTAAGAACAAAAAAAGTTCATCCATGTGGTAGTAAGTTATGGGAGATTACTCGCGTGGGAGTGGATTTCAAACTTAAGTGCTTAGGCTGTGGACATGTTATCATAGTGGATAGGCAAAAGGCTTTAAAAATGATAACGAAAAATGAAACAAAAGGCAAATAATTAAAAAATTAAGTTATTTTTGAAATGTAGAAACATTAAAGCAAAGTTTACATATTATATAATATAGTATATATATTATTATACTATATTGGAGGTGAGCAACATGGAGCCACAAGATGATTTTTGCTGTTATGAGCCTAAAAAATGTTGCAAATGCAAAAAAACAAATTGCTTAGGAATTGTTGAAATTATACTTTTATCTTTATTTTCATTAGTTATAGGATTACTAATAGGAGCAGCTTTAAGTACAGTTATATTAGGAGCATTATCTGCAATAATAGTGCTAGCAATAATTTTAGGAATACTTTTATTAGTGGCAGGAATATTGTATTTTTGTAAAAAAGATAAAAAGTGTTGTTAAGCTGTAAGATTGAAAATCAATAGAATAGCATAAATATAATAAAGGCATTTTGCTAGCAAGTCTTTATAACATGTGCGAAATATATGCCACTTGCTTTGCTCGGACAAATTAATGTAGCCTAGCATTGTTGTATACGGAAAAAATCTACGTGGGATTAAGATAAAAGTTAATTTTCCGCTACAATTAAAAGACTATAGTAAAATTAAAATATTTTATTATAGTCTTTTTTGCATATTATAAAATTATTAGTTCAGATAATTTAAAATTATTAATTTATATAATTTTCAATTAAATTCCAAACTTGTTCAGAATATATTTTCCTTTCTGAAGAAAATGGAAGAGTAGGAATATCTCCAATAGGATTCAACAACTTTTGTAATGATTTTACTGTATCTTCTACTTTTGTTACTGCTATTTTATCTGCTTTATTTGCAATAATTATACAAGGTAATCCTGAGCGAATTATATAGTCATACATTAATTTGTCATTTTCAGTAGGATTGTGTCTAATATCTATTAAGAATATTACTAAAGAAATTTCATGTCGATTAAATAAATATTCTTCGATAAAATGACCAACTTGTTCTTGTTCTTTTTTTGACATTTTGCTATATCCATATCCAGGTAAGTCTACAAAATAGAATAAATTATCAATATTATAGAAATTTATTTGTCTTGTTTTACCAGGTTCACTACTTGTTCTTGCTAGATTTTTTCTGTTTATCATTGTGTTTATAAAACTTGATTTTCCTACATTAGATTTTCCAACTAAAACAATCTCAGGTAAGTTTTTATTTGGATATTGTTTTGGACTTACAGCAGATATTTCAAATTTTGGATTTTTTACATTCATAAATTAATTTAAGTGATATACACTTACTCCTTTCAAAAATTATCTAATTAATTAAACAATTATATAAAGATAAAGAAGAAAATCATTCCGATGGAAAAAATCTCTTCTTTATAAAATTTTTAATAATTATTTTTTTGGTTCAATTTTTTCAAGCCCACCCATATAAGGTCTTAAAACTTCTGGAACAATTACACTACCATCAGGTTGATAATTGTTTTCCATAATAGCAATAAGCATACGAGGTGGGGCAACAACAGTATTATTCAAAGTATGAGCGAAATAATTTCCTTTTTCACCTTTAATTCTAATACCTAAACGACGAGCTTGAGCATCAGTTAAGTTTGAACAACTTCCGACTTCAAAGTATTTCTTTTGTCTTGGACTCCAAGCTTCAACATCACAAGATTTTGCCTTTAAATCAGCTAAATCTCCAGAACAACATTCTAAAGTCCTAACAGGAATGTTCATACTTCTAAAGAATTCAACTGTATATGACCACATTTTATCATACCAATTCCAGCTGTCCTCTGGTTCACAAACAACAATCATTTCTTGTTTTTCAAATTGGTGGATTCTATATACACCACGCTCCTCTAATCCGTGAGAGCCTTTTTCTTTTCTAAAGCAAGGAGAATATGATGTCATTGTATATGGCATGTCCTCTTTTTTTAGAATTTGATCTTTAAATTTACCAATCATAGAATGTTCAGATGTTCCAATTAAATATAAATCTTCTCCTTCAATTTTATACATCATGGCATCCATTTCTTCAAAACTCATAACGCCTGTAACAACATCAGACCTAATCATATAAGGTGGAATACAGTAAGTAAACCCTTTGTTAATCATAAAATCTCTAGCATATGTTAGCACAGCAGAATGAAGCCTTGCAACATCACCAATTAAATAGTAAAAACCTTGACCTGCTACT
The DNA here is from genome assembly GCA_904384205.1 of uncultured Clostridia bacterium. Taxonomy (GTDB): domain Bacteria; phylum Bacillota; class Clostridia; order TANB77; family CAG-508; genus CAG-269. The sequence continues at coordinate 22,485 of CAJFJY010000011.1, forward strand.
CTACGTGCACTATCTAAATCTAAACCTGCTAATTTTTCTAAAATTTCACCATGAAATGGAATTTCATAATCAGGAACAATTGGATCACCAAATTTTTCAATTTCAACATTTTCACTGTCATCCTTTCCAATTGGAACAGATTCATGCATTATATTTGGGATTTTCATCATTCTAGATTTTATTTCTTCAGAATACTTATTTTCTAAAGCTTCATTTTCTTCCAACTTATTGTTTATTTCTTGTACTTCAGCCTTGATTTTTTCTGCTTCGTCTTTTTTTCCATTTTTCATTAAGTTACCGATTTCACTACTTAAAGTTTTTCTTTTATTTCTTAATTCATCACCTGCAAGTTGGCTTGCTCTATGTTTTTTATCTAAATCGATAACTTCATCAACTAAAACTAATTTTTCATCTTGAAATTTCTTTTTAATATTTTCTTTAACTATTTCAGGATTTTCTCTTAAAAATTTAATATCTATCATAATTATTTCCTTTCTATTGTTGAGATATATTTAAATTTATTTCTGGGCATAATCTTTCATTAAATCTTGGGCTAATTCAAATCTGTGTTTTTGGCCAGTAATATTATCAGGCCTTTCTGGAATTTCTTCTAAAAACATTTTCTCAGGTCTAACCCAGATATTTCTGTTATCTTCTCTTGGGTATAGAGGTTTATATACAACCATTCTCTGCATATTTTCCGAATCATATGCGATATTTTCTACAAAATAATAATTACCTTTAAAATGGCGATATACTCTACCTATTTTTACTTCATCCATTATAATTCCCCCTTTTTGAATTATGATAAAAGCATTATATAATAAAATAGGCTAAATATCAAGAAAAATATTGACATATATATTAAAAAATGATAAAAATAAATTATAGAAATTGAAGGAGGAGAGTTATTATGGAAAATGAAAATAATGACCCAATCAAAAATGTAGGAGGAGAAAAAGAAGAAGTTAAAGAAGCACAAGTAGTAAATGATACAAATACAAGCAATGTAAATGCTAATAAAGAAATGAATGTAGTTTGTTTATTAAGTTTTATATTTTCAATGATGGGTTTAATTGTGTTTGGAATACCATGTGGAATTGCTGCAATAGTATTAGGAATAATAGGATTAGCAACAACTGCTAAAAAGCAAATAAGTAATAAATGGATGGGAATTACAGGATTAGTAGTAGGAATTTTAGATGTGGTTGCAGTATGGTATACGGTAACACAAGTAGCAGAAAGTCTTCTTTAAAAGTAAATAATATAAATTTGTAAAGCACTAGAATTCAGTTTAAAATCTAGTGCTTTTTTGCATGAAAATGTTGCAATTCACAAATCAAAAAAAGAAATGCTTGCAAAGGTTAATTCATATTTTATCTCATTCGTCCCAACTGCATAACAAGCTGTAAACAAAATTTTACTTACGAAAATTTTGTAACAGCTTATAATTTGTCGGTCCCCACACAAGCTCATTCGAAAAATATGAATTAACCCTTTGCAAGCTTATTTACTTTATAAGCCTGTGAATTGCAACATTTTCACAAAAAATTTACAATTATTTTAGCAAAAGGTATTGACAAGTGCTAAAAATGGTTATAATATATATGAAGATTAGCAAACGAATACGAAGAGTGCTAAAAGAGGTGATAAAATGTTAGACGGCAGAAAGAAAAAAGTTTTGCAGGCAATAGTAGAAGAATATGTAAATACTGCCGAACCAGTAAGTTCTAGTTCTCTAACTAATCATGAAGACTTAAACTATAGTAGTGCAACAATAAGAAATGAAATGGCAGACTTAGAAAAAGCAGGATATCTGGAAAAAACACATACATCTAGTGGAAGAATACCATCAGAAAAAGGTTATAGATATTATGTGGATGAGTTATTGCAGGATGACAATATAAGTTTAGAAGAAATCAAATATATTAGTGAAAAGCTAGAAACAAAAGTAAATGAAATTGAAGACTTGACAAAAATTACAACAACAACAATATCAGAAATAACTCATTATACAACAGTAGCTATAGGACCTGGAACAGATAATCAATTAATACAAGAAATCAAATTTGTATTATTAGGTCCAAGAATGTTAATGGCTATAATCTTAACAAATACAGGAATGATAAAAGAAACTATAATAAAATTTGACGAAGATATAACAGAAAAACAGGTAGAAACTATTAATTACATGTTCAATAATAAACTTAAAGGAAAACCATTAGATATAATAGATGTTCCATTAGAAAAATATCTTATAAATGAAATGAAATATAGTGTAAAAGTTATCAAACCTATTATAGAGCAAATCAAGAAAGTTATAGTTGAAGATAGACAAATATATTTAGAAGGTGCAAATAAATCATTTGATTTACCAGAATTTAATAGTCTAGAAGTTGCCAAAAACTTTGTAAACATATTAGATGAAAGAGAATTAGTAACAGATATGTTAGATTCAGGATTTGCAAAAGATATAAATGTGTATATAGGCGATGAAAATGAAAAAGACGAATTAAAAGATTTTAGTATAATAACATTTAAACATAAAGTAGGAGACAAAGACCTAGGCACAATAGGAATTATAGGACCTAAAAGAATGAATTATTCAAAAGTTATTTCTGTTATGAAATATATCAGCAAAAAACTAAATGAAAAAAATATTTAAACAATAAGAAAAATATTGAGAAAGAAGGTTAAAAATGGCTGAAAAAGAAAATAATAATGAAAAAGAATTTAAAGAAGAGAAAAACGAAATAAGCGAAAAAGTAGAAAAAAAACAAACTGAAAAAGAAGTATTAAAACAAAAACAAGAAGAACTAGATGATATAACAGATAGATACAAAAGAATTTTAGCAGAATTTGAAAACTTCAAAAAAAGAAGCGGAAAAGAAAGAGAAAGTCTATATAACATGATTTTATCCGATATAGTAAGCTCAATACTTCCAATTCTAGATAACTTAGAAAATGCTGTAAAAGCAGAATCTAAAGATGAAGAATATAAAAAAGGAATTGAATTAGTATTAAAACAATTTCAAGATACACTAAAGTCAAAAGGAGTAGAAGAAATAAAAACAGTAGGAGAAACTTTTGATCCAGAACTACACGAAGCCGTAAGCAGTATACAAGATGATACAAAAGGAGAAAAAGAAATTGTGCAAGAATATAGAAAAGGATATAAAATAGGAACAAAAGTTATAAGACATTCAATGGTAGTAGTAGCAAATTAAAGGGGAATAAATAATGCTAAATGTTTTTAATTTTGGTATAAACACATTAATAGGAATATTAATTGATATAGTAATATTTTATTTCATATATTCTGCAATGGACAAAGATGTTAATTTTTTAGGAAACGTACTTATTTATGCGGTCTGTATGGAAATTAAACTAATGATAATAACGAGATATATATCTATTATAATGTTTTTATTATTATTTGGAGGATATTTCGTAATAGGTTTAATAATGATATTCATATTGCGTAAGTTATACAACAATTTTGACAGAGTTCATTTTATTGCAATAAGTATATTGGTACAATTTGGAGTATCATTATTGTTAAATTGGGTATTAATTTTATTTATACAAATTTTTTATTAAAGAAAGGATGAAAGAAAATGGGAAAAATTATAGGAATTGACTTAGGAACAACAAATTCATGTGTAGCAGTTATGGAAGGAGGAGAACCAGTTGTAATACCAAATGCTGAAGGAAATAGAACAACACCATCAGTAGTAGCATTCTCTAAAAATGGAGAAAGATTAGTAGGACAAATAGCAAAACGTCAAGCAGTAACAAATCCAGAAAATACTGTTATATCAATCAAAAGAAAAATGGGAACAGCAGAAAAAGTAAAAGTAGATGGAGAAGAATTTACACCACAAGAAATATCTGCAATGATTTTACAAAAATTAAAAGCAGATGCAGAAAATTATTTAGGACAAAAAGTAACACAAGCAGTTATTACAGTACCAGCATATTTTAATGATAGCCAAAGACAAGCAACAAAAGATGCAGGTAAAATAGCAGGACTTGAAGTCTTAAGAATTATAAACGAGCCAACAGCAGCAGCTCTAGCATATGGTATGGATAAAGAACAAGATCAAAAAATCTTAATTTATGACTTAGGTGGAGGAACATTTGATGTATCTATACTAGATATTGGAGATGGAGTATTCGAAGTATTAGCAACAAGTGGTAATACACACTTAGGAGGAGATGACTTTGATAATAGAATTATCGATTACTTAGTAGATGAATTCAAAAAATCAAGTGGAATAGATTTAAAACAAGACAAAATGGCAATGCAAAGATTAAAAGAAGCTGCAGAAAAAGCTAAAATAGAATTATCAGGTGTTGGCCAAACACAAATCAACTTACCATTTATTACAGCAGATAGTACAGGACCAAAACACTTGGATATAACATTAACAAGAGCAAAATTTGAAGAATTGATAAAAGACTTAGTAGATGCAACAGAAGGACCAGTAAATCAAGCATTAAAAGATGCAGGATTAACAGCGAATGATATTCACAAAATATTATTAGTAGGTGGATCTACAAGAGTACCATGTGTACAAGAAGCAGTTAAAAAGATAACAGGAAAAGAAGCTGATAAAGGAATAAACCCAGATGAATGTGTTGCAATTGGTGCAGCAATCCAAGGTGGTGTATTATCAGGAGATGTTAAAGACTTAGTATTACTAGATGTAACACCATTATCATTAGGAATTGAAACATATGGTGGAGTATTTACAAAATTAATAGAAAGAAATACAACAATACCAACAAAGAAATCACAAGTATTCTCAACAGCAGCAGATGGTCAAACATCAGTTGAAATTCACGTATTACAAGGTGAAAGAGAAATGGCTGCATACAACAAAACATTAGGAAGATTCCAATTAACAGGAATACCAGCAGCACCAAGAGGAGTACCACAAATAGAGGTTACATTTGATATAGATGCAAACGGAATAGTACATGTATCTGCAAAAGATATGGCAACAGGAAATGAACAAAATGTATCAATAACAGCATCAACAAACCTATCTGACGAAGATATTGAAAAAGCAGTCAAAGATGCAGAAGCACATGCTGCAGAAGATAAAAAGAAGAAAGAAGAAATTGAAGTTAAAAATAATGCTGAAAGTTTAGTATATAACAGTGAAAAAACATTAAATGATTTAGGAGACAAAATAAGTGGAGAAGAAAAAGCAAAAGTAGAAACAGAAATAGAAAATACTAAAAAAGCATTAGAAACAAACGATACAGAGAAAATAAAAGAAGCAACAGAAAAATTAACAAAAGTATTCTATGATATGTCAGAACAATTATACAAAAACGCAAATCCAAATGGAGCAGCAGGAGCAGACCCAAATGCAACACAAGCAGGAACAGACACAAACAATGATGGAAACAATAATGACGGAAACGTATATGATGCAGACTACAAAGTAGAAGACGACAAATAGGGATTAGGGGACGTACCTAAAAATCCCTATATCTAGGGATTTTGGGGACGGATCTCAAAATATAACAAAAGAATTTTTTAAGGAGAAACTTTAAAAAACCTAAAAATAATATTGATAAAAACATTATTATAAATTTTAATATTATTAGATGTGTATAGAGGTTGGAGGTACAATATAAAAATTCCAACCTCAAAATAATATAAATAATTAAAAAATAGAAAATGACATTTATAGGAGGAAAAAATGGCTGGGAAAAGAGATTATTATGAAGTATTAGGTGTAAGTAAAAATGCAACTGATGAAGAATTAAAAAAAGCCTATCGTAAATTAGCTAAAAAATACCACCCTGATGCTAATCCAGATAATAAAGAAGAAGCAGAAGCAAAATTTAAAGAAGTAAATGAAGCCTATGAAACATTATCAGATCCTCAAAAAAGAAAAATGTATGACCAATTCGGACCAGATGGACCACAAGGATTTGGAGGAGGTCAAGGACCTTTTGGAAGTCAAGGAGGATATTACTCATATAATGGTTCTGGATTTAGTGGATTTGATGGATTTAGTGATTTTGGGGATTTAGGAGATATCTTTTCATCATTTTTTGGAGGTAGCTTTGGTGGAAGACAAAACACAAAAAGGCAAAATGGTCCAAGAAAAGGTGCAGACTTAAATTTACACATAGACATCACTTTTGAAGAATCTTATTTAGGTGTAGAAAAAGAAATAATAATAACAAGAAATGAAAAATGTACACATTGCCATGGAACCGGTGCAAAACCTGGAACTACTCCTATAAAATGTCCAGACTGTAAAGGTACAGGTCAAGTAAGGCAAGTGCAAAACACTATTTTAGGTCAAGTACAAACAACAAGAACATGCTCTACATGCCATGGAACAGGAGAAATAATACAAGAGCCATGTGATGTTTGTAGAGGAAAAGGAACAATAAGAAAACAACCTAAAATTAAAGTAAAAATACCAGCAGGAATTGACGATAATCAAACAGTTGTATTAAAAGGAGAAGGAGATCCAGGAGAAAAAGGCGGTCCTAATGGGGACTTGTATATAACAATTAGAGTAAAGAAACATAGTATATTTACTAGAAATGGAAATAATGTTTTATGTAATATACCAATCACAATAACACAAGCAACATTGGGAGCAGATATTGAAATTCCGATGGTAGATGGATTAAAAGAACATTATAAAATTCCAGAAGGCACTCAAACAGGTACAAAATTTGTTATAAAAAATAAAGGATTTAAATATGTAAATGGAGCTTCATATGGTGATTTCATATTCACTGTAATAGTTCAGACACCAAAAAGACTAACAAAAGAACAAAGAGAATTGCTAGTTGAACTTGCAAAAACAATGAATGAGCAACCTCCAATAAAGAAAAGAGGAATATTTGGATAGTGTCAATGGGGACGGAGATTTTTGACAATACTTAATAAAGTTGTCAAAAATTTCCGTCCCCATTGTTATTGTATAGGAAAAATCGACTTTTATCTTAACCCTATATGGATTTTTCCGTATACAACAAGGTTAGGCTTCCTATATTAGTGAAGTACTGCGAAGCAGTCTTCACATGTGTGCGTCGAAATCTTTGATTTCGTTAAC
>CAJFJY010000012.1 GCA_904384205.1 uncultured Clostridia bacterium
CTTTTATCTTGACCACATGTGGATTTTTCCGTATACAACAAGGTTAAGTTTCCTTGGGCTGTGCATATTTGCGAAGCAAAATGCACATGTGGCGAAGCCACTTTTCTTATAATAATGTATTTTGAAAAATAAAATATGAAAAAGTTATCAACAATTTATCAACAAAATTGAAATGATTGTTTGGTATGGATGTTTATAAAATGTGGACAGCTGTAAGTAAAAACACAATTTTTTGAAGTTGAAATCATCATGAGGCTACATAATATAAAATTATATTGTAAACTCAAAAAATAGAAAAATATGGAAATTTTAAAAAGTGAAAGGGGCAAAAAAACTCTATAAAAAGTCAAAAAAATGAACCTATAGGTTACAAAAATGTAACCTATAAGGAAAGTTTTGCATAAAAATAAAATGAACACGGATTTCTGTTTCATATGAATTTGAAAAAATAATGGAAGTTATAATTAAATAATTAAGAAAGGAAGTAAAAAAATGGACTATTATGCAGGAGATTATGATGTAGCAGTTGTTGGAGCAGGACATGCAGGATGTGAAGCAGCACTAGCAGCAGCGCGTTTAGGAATGAAGACTTTAATATTTTCTATCAGTTTAGAAAATATAGCCAATATGCCATGCAACCCACATATAGGAGGAAGTTCAAAAGGGCATTTAGTAAGAGAAATAGATGCATTAGGTGGAGAAATGGCAAAAAATATAGATAAAACAATGATACAAATAAAAATGCTTAATACATCTAAAGGACCTGCTGTGCATTCGTTAAGAGCACAAGCAGATAGAAAGAAATATCAAGCAGAAATGAAACATACTTTGGAACTACAAGAAAATTTGGAACTTAAACAGGGAGAAATTGTGGATATCATTGTCGAAAATTGTCGAATCAAAGCAATTAAAACTAATGTTGGAGCTATATATAATGTTAAAACTCTAATTTTAGCTACAGGTACATATTTGAAAGGAAAAATATTTATAGGAGAATTTTCACAAGAAAGTGGTCCGGATGGAGTAGCAGCAGCTAATCAATTATCTGAAGCATTAAATAAAATAGGCATAGATTTAGTTAGATTTAAAACAGGAACTCCAGCAAGAATAAATCGTAGAAGTATTGATTTTAGTAAGATGGAAGTACAAAAAGGTGATGAAAATATAGTTCCATTTTCTTTTGAAGATGAAATAAAAGATTTGAAGCAGGTAGATTGTTATTTAACTTATACAACAGAGGAAACACATAGAATAATAAAAGAAAATTTAGACCGTTCACCATTGTATTCAGGAATGATAGAAGGAACAGGGCCTAGATATTGTCCATCTATAGAAGACAAAGTAGTCAGATTTGCTGATAAACCAAGACATCAAGCATTTGTTGAACCTGTTGGATTAGATACAGAAGAAATGTATATACAAGGAATGAGTTCATCTTTACCAGAAGATGTTCAAATAGCCTTTTACCATACGATTCCTGGATTAGAACACGCAGAATTTACAAGACCAGCATATGCAATAGAATATGATTGTATAGATCCATCAAATTTAAAGCTTTCATTAGAATATAAAGGAATAAGTGGTTTATTTACAGCAGGACAAATTAACGGTACATCTGGATATGAAGAAGCAGCTTGTCAAGGGTTAATTGCAGGAATAAACGCAGTAAGAAAAATTCAGAATAAAGAGCCTTTAATATTAGATAGAAGTCAGGGATATATAGGAGTTTTAATAGATGATATAGTTACAAAAGGAACTAATGAACCATATAGAATGATGACCTCTAGGGCGGAATATAGATTATTGTTAAGACAAGATAATGCAGACTTAAGATTAACCGAAATAGGACATGAAATAGGGCTAATATCTGATGAAAGATATCATAAATTTTTAAAGAAAAAAGAAAATATCGAAAAAGAAATTGAAAGATTGAAGAATACAACAGTAAAACCAACAGACGATGTTAATAAATTGTTGATAAAATGTGGAACAACAGAGCTCTCAACAGGAACTAAACTTGCTGAATTATTAAAAAGAACAGAACTTAATTATGATAAATTGGCAGAAATTGATAAAGAAAGACCAGAATTAACTTTACAAGAGAAAGAAGAAGTTGAAATACAGATAAAATATGAAGGATATATCAAAATGCAAGAAATGCAAGTAGAAAAGTTTAAGAAACTAGAAAATAAATTGTTGCCAGAAGATGTTGATTATGAAACTATAAAAGGTTTAAGCTTGGAAGCAAGACAGAAATTGAATAAAAACAAACCACGTTCTATAGGACAAGCATCTAGAATTTCAGGTGTTTCACCTGCAGATATATCAGTATTGCTTATCTATTTGCAAACTGAAAAGTAAGGAAAGCGTGCGTTAACGAAATCGAAGATTTCGACGCACATATGTGAAGACTGCTTCGCAGTGCTTCACAAATATAAGAAGCTTAACCTTGCTTTATACGGAAAGATGCATTTAAAAATGCACTTTCCTATAAAGTAAAGAGAAAGGAAATATGAATAATGTTATTAAGTGAGTTTGAAAAAATTTTTATGGAAGAAGCACAAAAAATTAATATCGAATTAGATAAAAATCAAATAGAAAAATTTTATAAATATATGGAGTTGTTAATAGAGTGGAACGAAAAAATTAATTTGACAGCAATTACAAATAGGAAAGATATACTTGTGAAACATTTCATAGATTCTCTTACAATACAAAGATATTTGGGCAATGCTGTTAATATTATTGATGTAGGAACAGGAGCAGGGTTTCCAGGGATTCCTATAAAGATCATAAATCCTAACTTAAAAGTTGTATTAGTTGATTCATTAAATAAAAGAATTAATTTTTTGCAAGAGGTTATAAAAAAATTAAATTTGGATAATATTGAAGTAATACATGCAAGAGCTGAGGATTTAGGACAAAATAAAAAATATAGAGAAACATTTGATATTGTTACATCAAGAGCAGTTGCTAATATGTCAGTACTTTCAGAATATTTATTGCCATTAGCTAAAGTAAGTGGTAAATGTATTTGCATGAAAGGATCAGATGTAGAGGAAGAATTGGAAAATTCGAAATATGCAATAAATTTGTTAGGAGGAAAAATTGAGAAAGTAGATAAATTTGAGTTATCTAATGAAAGAATAGGAAGAAATATAATAATAGTAAAAAAATTGAAAAATACACCAAATTCATATCCAAGAAAGGCTGGAACACCAGCAAAAAAGCCATTGATAAAAAAATAAAAAATAGTAGTTATTATTCAGACATAATTATTTAAAGCCCGCGTTAGCAATTGATTTCAAAAAAATTGGTGGATATCCTTACTTACAAGTGGGATTGATAGTTTTAATAGAAATTTAAAGTCTGAATAATAACTACTATTTTTTTTGTGAATTTTTTAGAAAATCCATTGACTTTTTTTATATATTTATATATTATAATAATAGATAAATATGTATAACTTATAAGTAAATATTAACTAAAAATAAGGAGGCTATATAGTGGGAAAAGTAATATCAGTTGCAAATCAAAAAGGTGGAGTTGGAAAAACAACAACAACAATAAATTTAAGCACAATTCTAGCAAAAAAAGGCAAAAGAATTATGTTAATTGATGCTGACCCTCAAGGCAATGCAACAAGTGGAGTAGGTGTTGACAAAGAAGTAGAATTATCTTTTTATGATGTTTTAACAAATGATACAGAAATAATTGATACTTTAGAAAAAACAGCAATAAGAAATTTAGTTGTTTGTCCATCTAATATCAATTTAGCAGGAGCAGAAGTTGAATTAGTGTCTATGATGTCAAGAGAGCAAAGATTAAAAGAAAAACTAGATATAATAAAAGAAAGATTTGATTACATTTTTATAGATTGTCCACCTTCATTAGGCTTAATTACACTAAATGCTTTCACAGCATCTGATAGTGTACTTATACCAGTTCAATGTGAGTATTATGCATTAGAAGGATTAGGTCAATTGCTTAATACTATTAACTTAGTTAAAAAACATTTAAATAAAGATATTCAAATAGAAGGGGCTTTACTTACTATGTATGACATGAGGACAAACTTATCAAACCAAGTAGTAAAAGAAGTAAAGAGATACTTCAATAACAAAGTATATAAAACTGTAATACCTAGAAATGTAAGACTAAGTGAAGCACCAAGTTATGGAATGCCAATTACAGAATATGATCCAAGGTCTAAAGGAGCAAAGAGTTATGAAAAATTTGCAAAAGAATTTTTAAAAATTAATGATGAAGAAAGAAAAATGAAAAATAGTCTTTAAAAATAAATTTCAGAGAAAGATAATATAGAAAGAAAGGAAAGTGATATATATGCCTAAGAAAACTGGCTTAGGAAAAGGATTAGATGCACTATTTGGACCTGTCCCAGAAGAAGAACAAGTACAAGAAAATGAAATGATAAAAAATTTAAATATTAACGAAGTTGAACCTAACAGAGATCAACCAAGAAAAACTTTTAATCAAGAATCTTTGGAAGAATTAGCAGATTCTATAAAAGAATTTGGGTTAATACAACCAATAGTTGTTACAAAAAAAGACGGATATTATGGAATAGTAGCAGGAGAAAGAAGATGGAGAGCTTGTAAAATTGCAGGAATAACGCAAATTCCAGCAGTTATTAGAGAAGATGATGAAAAGAAAAATCAAGAGATTGCACTTATTGAAAATATACAAAGAGAAGATTTAAATCCTATTGAAAAAGCAGCAGGAATTAAAAATTTGATCACAAGATATGGATTAAGACAAGAAGATGTTGCTAAAAGATTAGGAAAAAGTAGAAGTGCAATAGCAAATACAGTACGTTTATTAAATTTGGAACCAAGAGTATTAGAATTTGCAAAAGAAGGAAAATTGACTGAAGGACATTGTAGAGCTTTGCTAGGGATTACTGATCCAGAAAAGCAATATAAAACAGCAGTACATATGATTGAAAGAGGTGCAACTGTTAGACAAGCAGAAAATGCAGCTAGTAAAAAGAAAGAAACAACAAAAGAAGCAGATAGAAATCAAATATTATATAGAGATATAGAAAATAGATTTCAAAATTTCTTTGGAACTAAAGTTAGATTAGATGCAGGAAAAAGAAGAGGAAAAATAATTATAGAATATGCTAATAATGAAGATTTAGAGAGAATATTAGATTTGATGAAATAATTTCAAGATAAAGGAGGAAAAGGCATTGGATAGTTTTGTTGAATTTATGCATACAGATAATTTCATGTTTATTTTGTTAGCTTTAGTACTAATTTTATTAGTAGCTTTTATAATAACAATTATAATATTATCTAAATTAGGAAAAAATTATAAAAAATTCATGAAAAAATTAGGAGATGGAAAAAATATACAAGAAGATTTGGAAACATTTATGTATAGGGTTGAGAAAGTAGAGAAAAATAATTATGAAATAGCTGAATATTGCAAAAATTTAGATAACGAACTAGAAGGCTGTATTCAAAAGATTGGAATAGTAAGATATAATGCATTTAAAGATACAGGTAGTGATTTAAGCTTTGCTTTAGCAATGTTAGATTCAAAGAACAATGGGGTAGTACTAAACGGAATATATTCAAGAGAAATGTCTAATATATATGCAAAACCAGTAGAAAATGGAATTTCTAATTATACGTTATCTGAGGAAGAGAAACAAGCAATAGAAAAAGCGGTTAATAGCAATATAATATTAAAATAGAACATTCAAAATAGAACATTCAAAATTTAAATATAGTAGTGAATTAATAATAAACTAAAAGTAAAAAATCCTAAAATTACTATTGACAAATGTTATTAAAAATGCTAATATAAATACTGTCGCAAGATTATGAAGACATTTGTCTAGTATGTGGAGAGGTGGTCGAGTTGGTTTATGGCACCAGTCTTGAAAATTGGCGTGCGTTTATAGCGTACCGTGGGTTCGAATCCCACCCTCTCCGCCAGTTATAAAAAAAAACAAAATAAAAAAGGGTTACCCTTTTTTTATTGTATAGGAAAAATCGTCTTTTATCTTGAACTTATGTGGATTTTCCCGTTTATAAATAATATGTAGGTGTACCCAAGTGGTGAAGGGGGCAGTTTGCTAAACTGCTAGGTCGAGTAATCGGCGCGGAGGTTCGAACCCTCTCACCTACGCCAAAAAATAGTGTAAGGTTTATAATTTTATACTATTTTTTTGTTTAAAAAACAATCTTTATAAAAATATTAAAAAGACAGATAAACGAATTTAGGTACAAAAACGATAGTAGGAGCAGGTAATGAAGTAAATAGTTATATAGGAGAAATTATTAAAGAAACGAATACAAGATAAATTAAGTTATAAATCAAGCGGAATATAAAAGAGGCTTAAAACTGTTCATAAAGCGTTCTAAAAGGATTGAATTAATAAAATAAATAAATTATTTATATAAGTGTAGATTTTAATTTTAAATATGATATAATATGTAGGGAGGTACAAAAATGCCAATTGAATTTAAAAAATATTTTTGGGACACAGAATATGAAAAATTAGATATAAAAAAGAATATGAAATATATAATAAGTAGGCTATTTTGTGAAGGAAATTGGAAAAGCATAAAATGGTTAAAAAGTACTTATACAAAAGAGCAAATTACAGAAACGGCAAAAACAAGTAGGAGATTAACACCGATAACAGCAAACTTTTTAAGAAATGTATATGATTTAAAAAAAGAAGAAATGCAGTATTATATAAATAATGAAAATATGAATTATACATTTGGAGGTTAAGGTTGAAAAATAATTACAATTTTGGCGTCGCGCAGTGGAGACCTTCATTTGAAATTTAATCAATGTACACGCGTACGCCTCATAAATTTCAAACTCGTTTTCCTTGCCAAAATTTAATTCTTTTCCAACCTGATTTGTGCCTTAAGAAAGGAATGTGGTTAATTATGCATTGGGAAGTAATTGATAAAAACAGATACGAAATACTAAAAAAAGTAGTAGAAACAATAAATTTAAAAAGTTATTATTTAGCAGGAGGAACAGCATTAGCATTACAAACAGGAATAAGAGAGTCATTTGATTTTGACTTTTTTATACAAACAGAATTTGACGAAAATTTATTAATACAAGAATTAGAAACAATAGGAGAATTAGAAGTTACTGTATGTAGAAAAGGAACCGTACATGCTATTTTAAATGGAGTACAATTAACATTTTTATATTTTAGGAATAACTTAGTAGCAAACAAGGTAACAGTAGAAGATATAAAAGGCTTATATTTAGCAAGTATAGAAGATATAGCGATAATGAAACTAATAGCTATAAGTCAAAGAGGAACAAAGAAGGACTTTTTTGATTTATACTATATTTGCAATAATTTTAATATAACAATAACAGATATACTAAATATGCTGGATGAGAAATATGATGAAGATAAAATTAACTATGCACATATAATACAAAGTTTAGCATATTTTGAAGATGCAGAAGATGAGAATTTGCCAAAAGTTTTTATTGAATATGACTGGCAAAAAATAAAAGAATATTATATAAAAGAACAGAAAAAAATATATAACGAAAAATAATATAAAGTTTTAAGTTACAGTTTAGTGCAATCAAAACTTAAATAGTGCGAGAATGTAATAATTTATTAATTTTGGAGGGCCTTGTGGGGATCGTTCAAAAATTCTCAAAAGTTCAAAGAACTTTTGGTAGAATTTTTAGAATGGGGAGACGGAAAAATTAATAAATTATTACATTGGGGAGCGTAAATACTTTCAAAGCTACTGAACTGTAACAGTTTTAAAGCTTTATATTATTTTTTTTTGAGTTAAATGTTGAATAATGTAAAAAAATAGGTTATAATTTTATTAAGAATATAGAATAAGTGTATTGTGTGAGATTTCACTTGGAGGTGTTAGCATGAAAAATAAAAAAATTTTATTTAAAATTATAATATTATTCATATTATTTTATTTAATGTGGATTAACAGTTATGTTAATGCGGTATGGGAATTAGTAGAAATTACAAATTCTGATGGAGTGAGTGTTTATGGTCCTAGTCCTAGCACAATAGAAGATGGAGTAGCAATAAATAAGAATATAATGAGTGTTATAGGTACACCTAAAATAAATACAAGAGTAACAATAGATAATGAAAAAATATATAATTTTTCTACTGATCAAGAGTGGTATAAATTTAGAGGTTCTATAACATTATCGGATGGAACTATATACAGCCCAAATGGAGGTGAAGCATATATTGAAACTAAAGCTTTTCAACCTGAAGATATACATGCATCAGAAGAGCCAGAAAAAATCACATTAGAAGAAGATTCAGAAGGTAGTGGAGGATATGGGACGACTGGTACATATGGTACAGGTGAAGTTGTGATAGAAACAGATTCAAGTTCTGGCAAAGGTGGTGGAGGTCTTGCAGATATGACTCAAACAGACACTTTAGATGATTATAAATCTTTAGGAGTTGAAGGAGCAGCGTCTTTATCTGCAAGAACAAACATAATGGTAGGAATAATACAAGCAGTAGGAACAGTAGTAGCAGTTATAATGCTAACAATAATAGCTATAAAATATATGGTTTCAAGCGTAGAGGAAAGAGCAGATTACAAACAAACAATGGTGCCATTTATTATAGGTGCAGGTTCATTATTAATTATTTCTAATTTGGTTGGAATTATTTACTCAATAATCGAAAATATAAATGTGTAAGTGTAAATAAAGCTTAGTTAAATATTTTTATGTACATATTAGTTATATATGAAGGGATGTGATTATATATGAAGAAAAAATTAATTAAAATGTCTAGTATAGTAATTTTGGTGCTTATTATGTTAGTGATACAAACGACAGCATTTGCAGCGGACTATTATAGACCAGAAGATTTAAATGGTACACCTTCTTCAGATTCAGAGATTATAAAAAATGTTGGAAATCAAGTAATTGGAGTTTTGCAAGCAATAGGAATAGTAGTTTCGGTAATAGTAGCTATTATACTAGGAATTAAATATATGTTAGGAAGCGTTGATCAAAAGGCAGAATACAAAAAAACAATGTTACCTTATGCAATAGGGTCAGCATTAATATTTGGTGCATCAATTGTATCATATATAATCATGCATGCAATTCAGTTTTAAAAAATTTGAAAAATTTATACAAAAGTTGCAAAAAAAAGTAATATATTGTATAATTAAATAAATGTAGTTATTAACATTCTCTAAAATTCAGAGATTTGATAATAGATTTGAAAGCTAGAGAGGGGTGAAATATGATGAACAAAAAAACAATGAAAATAATAGTTTTTATAGCGATGGTACTTTGTATAATAACAGTTTCAACACTAGTTTCAGCAGATGCAGGGTTTAATGCTACTTCACTAAACGGTACAGTTTCTGGTGCTAGTGGAGATATACAGGAACTTGGAAATAAAATTATAGGTGTTTTACAAGCTGTTGGTATAGTTATATCTGTAGTTGTAGTTATAGTTTTAGGTATTAAATACATGATGGGTAGTGTTGAAGAAAAAGCAGAATACAAAAAGACAATGATGCCATACTTAATAGGTGCAGCTTTAATCTTTGCAGCATCTGCAATATCTATGATGGTTATGAACTTCTTACAATAATATAGAAGGGATTAAAGTATATAAAACTAATTTGGAAAATGGGATAAATTATATATTTATTCCATTTTTTTCTATTAAAAATTATAAAAAAATGTTTGAAAATTCGACAACTTTTGATATAATATAAATAGGGTAATTATAACTATTTTTGATACAAATATTGTAAGAGCCTTTAAAATTTTAATAAACAAGGAGAAAAGAGAAATATGGCAGTAGGAAAAGCAATGAAAAGTGCTGAAAAAGTAACTGGACAAGATAAAGAAAAAGATAAAGAAAAAGACCAAGACCAAGGGAAAGACTCTAGAGGTCAAGAAAGAAGTCAAAATGAGAAAACATTTAGTAAAGTCTTAAAAACAATTGGTAAAGTTGTAGGGCAAGTTACGATGTGGTTAATTCAAACTTTTTGGCCTATATTTTTAGCACTTTTTCTTTTTCAGCTTGTTATGACGCTGTTAAGTTCATTTATAGAGGTGTTTAATTTAGAAACCGACGAAGACACTGATAAAGCTGTGATCAATGCAGCGGCAATAATAGATTTAGCAATTTCAAATGAAGATTTTAGAAATGAAATATTAGATATGATTAATGAAAATGCAAATATCGAAGATATATATAATAAGATTGAAGATAAGTTAAAAGAAAACGGTATGAGTGAAAGTGATGCAAAAAAATATAAAGAGCAAGTTCTTGATACAATTAAAACATACAATCCAGAAGCAAGCTCTGAAGAAACATCCTCCGTTGTGAATGAATATTACGGATGTTTGAGTTTTGCGTAAATAGACTATAGTATTTCAATATAACAATAATTTTATTATGTAAAGCAAACGCTAAAATGCAGTATTACATATATATTACAAATATATTAAATATTCACTTTTTATATCATATATGTTACAAAATGTAACAATATTTGCTATAATATAAATAATAAAAAAGTTTATAGGTAAAACAAAGGAGGAGATTTAATGGGAACATATGGCTTACCAAGGGACGTTAAAGGCGAGGGAAGAATACTATTTATATTTTCAAAAAAAGCTTTAATATATACAAGTATAGGAATAACGGTAGGGTTAGTATTTTATTTTTTATTTAATCTAATAGGATTAGGAATTATAGGAGCAATAATAGCTGTTTTATTAGGAGCAGGGGGGTTTGTAATAGGGACATTTAAGATTCCTGATACAAATTCTTTCGAACTTGCGAGAAAAGCAGGAGGAGAAAATATAGATGAAGTTATACAAAGAGCATTTAAATTTAAAATGAAGAAAAATCCAATATATATTAATAAAGAATTAATGATTAAAAAAACAATAAGTACAAAGGAGGATGAAAGAAATGACTAGTGATGTATCTACTATATTAACAGTTGTTTTATCAATAATGCTTTCAATTTTAGTAATATTAATCATAACTTATGTTGTAATAGTTCTAAATAGAAAGAAAGCAGCAAAAAGGGAAAAGATGGAGGAAAAAGAGCTCATCAATAATAAAGATAAAAAATCTGAAAAAAAATTGATGAAACCTGTTAAGCAATATACAGAGAAACCCTTAAGTGATTTTATGGAGTTTGATACAGTTATTGATAATATGATACAAGAAGATAATGGTAAGAAATATGTTATGGTTATTAAATGTCAAGGAATAAATTATGATCTAATGTCAAATATTGAAAAAACAGCTGTAGAACAAGGGTTTATTGAATTTTTAAATACATTAAGACATCCTATACAAATATATATTCAAACACAGAAAGTTGACTTAACCAAAAGTATTGATAAATATACGGAAAGATTGAATGGGATACAAGAAGAATATATAAAGCAAAGAATGAGATATAATAGAATGTTAGAATCAAAATCATATAGTAAAGAAGAGTTAGAAAATGTTTGGTACGAACTTACAAAACAAACAAACTTATTAGAATATGGTAGAGATATTATTAATAATACAGAAAAAATGAGTTTAAATAGTAATGTATTAAGAAAAGACTATTATATAATAATTCCTTATTACACAGCAGAATTAGGAAATAATAAATATGATCAAAGTGAAATAAGGAATATAGCATTCTCAGAATTATATACAAAAGCACAATCAATAATAAGAACTTTATTATCTTGTAATGTAAGTGCTAAAGTTTTGAATTCAGACGAATTGGCAGAACTATTATATTCTGTATATAATAGAGAAGACTCAGAAGTATTTGGAATGGAAAAAGCAAAGGCAGCAGGATATGACGAAATGTATACAACAGCACCAGATGTATTAGATAAAAGAATGAAAGAAATTGATAGGGAAATAGAGAGAAGAGCTATAGCATTAGCTGACCAAAAATTACAAGAAGTTAAATCAGAAAAGGAAATAGAAGTAAAAGAAAAAGAGTTAAATATAAAAGAACTAGCAAGGGAAATGGCAAAAGTAATATTAACAAATAATAAAGCTATATTAGGTAAAAATGACACGGAAAAAGCAATAGAAAAAATAGAACAAGAAGAAGGAGGAGAAGAAAATGTCAAAGAAAAGAAAACAACAAGAGTTAGAAAAACAAAATAATATTCAAGAGGAAGAAGTAATGACATTAAAAAAGCAATCTTTAAAAGATTTAATAGCTCCTTCAGGAATAGATGCATCAAATATTGATCATTTAGAGATTATTTCAAGTGTTAAAAGATATGCAAGAAGTTTTTATGTATCAACGCTTCCTCGTATGGCAACATTCCCATTATTATTTAGGGATATGTACTTATTTGGAGATATAAACACTTCAATATATATTAATCCAATAGCAGAATCAAGATCACAAAATGAATTGAATAAAGTAATAAACGAATTAGAAACAGAAAGACTTGTAGCACAAGATAGAGGAAATATAAATAGGGAAAGTAATTTGGCACAAAAAAGATATGAAGCAGAACAATTAAGAGATGAGATTTCAGCAGGATTTAATAAAATGTATGAAGCTTCAATTGTTTCTACAATATTTTCTTACAATTTAGATGATTTGGATAGGTTAACAAAGATGTTAGCCTCAGAAATGTCCAAATCATTAGTAGGGGTAAAAAGTGCTTGGGCTATGCAAGAAGAAGCTTTTCAATCAAATTTGCCATTAATGAATAATAAAATGAAAAAGACGCATTCTTTTGATAGAAGATCAATGGCTACAGTCTTTCCATTTGTAACATCAGATGTTGGACATCCTACGGGAATACCTTTGGGATTTAATAAACAAACAGGAACACCAATATTATTTGATAATTTTCATTCATCACTTAATAACTATAATATGGTTATATTTGCTAAATCAGGAGCAGGTAAATCAGTTACGATGAAAACATTGATATCTAGGTCTTCAGTGCTTATGGGAATAGAAAGTTTAGCACTTGACGCAGAAGGTGAATATACAATAGTTGCAGAAAGCTTAGGAGGAATAAATGTAGTATTAGGACCAAATTCAAAAACAATAATAAATGTTTTTGATATTGAGCCAGAAATTGTCAAAGATGAAATTACAGGAAAAGAGAAAGTAGTATTAAGTGTAGAAAATAAGGTAGAAGATGTTACTCAAGCATTACTTACAATGGCAAGAGGTAGTACAAGAAGTACTGATGTAAATGAACTTACAAAACAAATTATAGCAGAATCTGTTGCAGAAGAATATGCTGCACTTGGAATTACTAATAATCCGGAAAGTCTATATGAAGATACAGGAAGAGAATTAAGAGGAAGAGATGCTTTATATAGAAATAAAAAGAAAATGCCTACAATAGGTTCTTGGTATAGAAGAATAGAAAGAAAAGCAGAAAATGACCAAAATGAAGATTATAGATTCCATTATAGTTATTTATTAAAAGTTATGAAACAGTACATAAGGGAATATGATGGACAGATGGCGTATTTTGATGGACAGTCAACATTTGAATTATTAGATGGAGCACCATTTATAAATTTGGATATTTCTCAATTAGAAGAAAGATTTGCAAGACCACTTGCACAACAAATATTATTATCTTGGATTTGGGAAAAATATGTTAAGAAAAATAGTGAGGATAAATTAAAAGCAAGAAAGAAAAGAGTTATTGTTGATGAGGCATGGATGTTATTACCTTATCCAGAAGCAGTAGATTTCTTAAATACAATGGCAAGGCGTGCTAGAAAAAGAAATGTATCACTTGCTATAATTTCTCAAAGATTTCAAGATTTCTATGAGAAACCAGAGGCACAAGCAGTTCTTACTTCTTCAGATACAAAATTGTTTTTAGCACAGGATAAATCTGAAATTGAACAGTTAAAAGAAGTGTTCAAATTAAGTGAAGGAGAGGCATCATTTTTAATAACATGTACAAAAGGTGAAGGATTATTAAAAGTAGGTTCTGAAACAGCTATACTTCAGATTAGACCTACAGAGAAAGAATTTGAATTTGTTGAAACGAATTTAAATAAATTAGCACAGATGAGAAGAAAAAAAGTGGGACAATAAAAGGGAGGTAAATATAGTGTTAAAATATAGAGAAAAAATGCAAAAGATAATAGCAACAATAATGATATTAATAACATGTACATTTGCCGTTCCTAATTTTTCACAAGCAGATTTTGGAGGAAAACTATTTTCACCTGTAGTAAACTTATTTGCAGCATTAGGAGATGTTGTAATAGGTGCTTTGCAACACTGGATGTTAGGAACTTCTAGCTTATGGTCAGCATCTTTGAGGTATGATGATCCTAATGTAACAAATATGACAACGGCAATACTGGAAGAAAATAGCTCAGGATCTTTAACTACTGTAACTGTAGCTGGTAAAAATTTGGATAGAGGCTGGGTTCCTTTTGATGGTGATTATGATGATATTGCTGTTCCAAATATTATATATTCTCCAGAGTTGATATTTTCTAACTTAGTACCGGCATTGGATATAAACTTCTTAAATCCAGATGATAGTAGATATAAACCCGTAGAAGTAGGAACAGATGTACCAATTTCAACAGGTTCGGCATTACATGAAGTAGTTGCAGCTTGGTATACTGCTTTTAGAAATATTGCTTTAGTCGGTTTGTTGTCTGTTTTGGTATATGTGGGAATTAGGATTGTTATTAGTAGTAGTGCTGGAGAAAAGGCACAATATCAAGAAAGAATTACAGATTGGTTAGTAGCATTGTGTTTATTGTTTGTAATGCAATATATAATGTCTTTTACTATTAATATAACACAACAAATTACAACAATTTTTTCTGGGTCACAAACAATAGATGTATTAGTACAGGATTCAAAGGTAGTTTCATCAGCGGATGCATCATCAGAAGAAGATAGTAGTACAAATACAACCAAAAATGTTGACTTTGCATTTACAACTAACTTGATGGGATATATGAGATTTATGGTATATCTTGATGACTTGCTAGAAAAATGTGCTTATTTGATAATATATTTAGTCTTAGTAGTATATACAGTAATGTTTACATTTATATATTTGAAAAGGGTTTTATATATGGCCTTCTTCACAATGATAGCACCAATGGTAGCCCTTACATATCCATTAGATAAATTAAGTGATGGTAAAGCACAAGCATTTAATTTATGGTTAAGAGAATATGTATTTAATGCTTTAATACAACCTATGCATTTAGCATTGTATACGATGCTTATGACGTCATCAATGCATTTAGCAACAACAAATCCAATATATGCTTTAGTTGCAATAGGATTCTTATTCCCAGCAGAGAAGTTTATTAAGAAAATGTTCGGATTTGATAAAGCTCAAACAGCAGGCGGAGCAGGAAGTTTTGCAGGAGGAGCTTTAACAATGGCTTTATTGAATAGGATGAGATCAAATGCGGGAAGAAGAGGTGGTTCTAGTTCTGGTCAAGATTTTGGTGGAGACTATATAGATAAGGGTGTAAAAACAGCTTCAATTAGTTCAGGATCATTGCCAAATACGAATATGAATTCAAGCCCAAGTCCAAATCCAAGTCCAAATCCAAGTCAAAACAATTTATTAGGTCGTAATAGTGAAAACCAAAATTTCCAAGCATCTGGCGGTAGAGGTATAGGAGAAAATGTAATTAACCAAAATGCAGGAACATCAACACGAGTTGCTCCTGACGGAACTGTTATTTTTGATAATCCAGGAAGTCCTGAACCAACAACTGATAGTGGATTTATATTGACTGGAAATGCAGCTAGACAATACAATCAAGAAAGAGCAAATCAAGCAGCTGATATACAAAGAAATTTAAACCCAGCATATACAGCACCAACACCATATAAACCAACTGCTTGGCGAAGAATTGGAATGAGAAGAAGAAACTTTAATCAAGGAGTAAAGAGAAGATTAAAGAAAGCACCAAAATCTTTGGGAAAATTCGCACTTAATACAGCGGCTTCTCTTGGAAAAGGAGCTATAGGATTAGGGTTAACTGCGATACCAGCAGGTATAGCATTAGTTGCTTCAGGAGGAGATGTAGGTTCTGCTACTAAAATTCTTGCGGCAGGTGCAGGAACTGCAATGGCATTAGGTCCTAAAGGAGAAGATATTGGTAGTGGAATATATAATGCTGTTTCAAGTTCTAACAAAGCAGCAAGAACTGCAGAAGAACAAAAAGTAGTAGATGCAAAGAAACAATATAGAAAAACAGTTAATGATAGTGCTCAAATAGAAAAATTGAGAAAGGTTATGAAAAAAGGAAACAAAGAAGATTTTGATAAATATAAACAATCACCAGAAAAATGGCTTGCTGAGAACAAGGATCTTGTAAGAGAATATATGCAAAATGATGTAACAAATCTTGATACTATATATAAAGCAGAAAAATTGAGAAATGCAGAAGGTTCAAATATGGATAAAAAATACGCAATTGAACTTGCAAGACAATCAGATTTGATAGGTAAGAGAGTTCATAACCCAGGATTTATGCAAGATTTCAGGAATGAATTAAATCAAAATATGTCTAAACAGGATACAGATAGATTTCTTAACCACTTGAATGCTATGGATACTTTTTAATCTATAGTAGTCTTTATAAATAACGGAGGATATAATTATGAATTGGCTTATTCGAATGTATAACCAAAATAGAAAAATAATCTTTATTGTAATAATAGCTATTATTCTTATTATACTTCTAATCCAAGGTGTAAATTACTTGTCTACAAGACAATTAGAAGAAAATAATAGGGAACAGGAAGAGATAGCAATGGAGCCAGATGAAGTATATGATAAGAATGTATCAGCATTATATGGTGAAAATGCAGCACCTACTAATAATGCAGAAAACTATAATAATACATTAGATACATTTTTAACATATTGTTTAAATGGAGATACAACAAATGCTTATAATTTATTGTCAGATGTATGTAAAGAAGAATTATATCCTTCTCAACAAGTATTCGAAAATCAATATTATGATAGCATTTTTGGGCAAAATAAAATGTATAATTATCAATACTGGGCAGGAAAAACATATCAAGTAACAATATCTGATGATATATTAAAAACAGGAGGAACGGGTTTTAAAACAGTAGATTATTATACTTTAGTAGAAGAAAATGATAATACTTATAAATTAAATGTAAATGGATTTATAGGAAAAACAAATATAGACTCTACTGAAAGTGATGAAGGAGTAGATATAACAGTAGAATCTTTATCACAATACAATAATTATGCAATATACGACATAAAGGTTAAAAATAATACAGATAAGACTATTTTATTAGATTCTCAAGCTAGAGCAAATAGTATATATGCAGTAAACCATACAGGCGATGAGGCAGTAAATTTAAGAGCCTATACAGAAGATTTAAATATAGAGAAATTAATTGTTTCTCCAAATGCGGAAAAAAAATTGAGAATAAAATTTAATGTAAATTATAGTAGCACAATTGATATAAATACAATTGTATTTTCTAATGTAGTTATGAATTATGATGATTATAGAAATAATAGTGAAAATTATACAAACAATGTAATAAGAATTTCTGTGGAATAAGTTAAATAAAAGGGAGAAAGGAAGGATATAGAAATGGAAAAAAGAAAGGGAAAAATCAAATTTAAAAAGTTTTTATATATTCTGCTTTTTTCTCTTTTAATGTGTTTATTTATTATAACTAATTCAGTTCTTTCGTTTTTTTCTTCATCAACAAAAACGACTCTTATAGGAGCCATAGATGAAGATTATCTAGCAGATGGAGAAGTAGATGGCGGATTCTTAAATGATTATAATCTAACTAAAATGGTAAAAATAGAAGGTTCTGAGGAAGAAGGGTATTATTTTACATTTCCAGAAGAAGAAGTAAAAAAGATTTTGGATATAACTTTATTTGAAGAAGATGTTAAGTATAGAGATTGGGGAACAAATGATATAGAAGCATTAATGGATTTTATAAAAGCAGAGATATTTACAGGATTACCTAATATAGGTAAAGATCCAGAAAATATAAAAACAAGTGGAGATAAAATACAAGGAGCAGTTAAATTTAAAAGACAAACATTTAATAAAAACATAGGAGATTATGAAAAAGAAGTTGTAAATGATGAAACAACACAAGCAGATACATCTGAGCATATTATTGCGATAGATGCAGGCCATGGAAATCCAGATGATGGACAAGTTACTAATAGTTATAATGATATTGCTACATCAGAAGAAGAACTTAATGATGGTAAAGCTAAATATATACGAGGAAATTCAGGAGAGGATTCTGAAGGTAACGAATATCAAGAATGGGAATTAAACCAAAAAATTGTAGATTTAGTAAAAGAAAAATTAAGTAATAATCCATCAATAAAAATTATTCAAACGGGTAAAGACCAACCAGATTACAAAAGACTTCAATTAGCAAAAGATGCGGGTGCGGAAGCATATATAAGCGTTCACTTTAATGAACGAAATTCTACTAGAGGTACAGAAGTGTGGGCTAGTGCAACAGAATACACAGAAAATGGAAAAAAAATAGAATTAGGAGATAATACAGAATCAATTGATTTAGGAACGACATTGATGAATTCAATTTCTGGACAAATGAATATGGGTGTTGCAACAAACAAAGTAAAAGAACTTTATAAGGAAATAAAATCTACATTAAAAACGTCGGAAGAGTGTGGAATTCCCAATGTATATGTGTTTGGAAATAATATGCAAGAAGATGTTCTTGATGCTCTAATGGCAGATAATGAAAAAGCACTAGATGATTATGCACAAGGAATTGTAAATGGAATATTGGAATATTTTGATACAGCTGATAATATATCTGAAACAGGCGAAGTGAATGCAGATGTGAATGAAAGATATTTAACATATGTATCTCCAGAAGAATTTGATAATATGATTAATAATGGAAATGATGAGGTATTAGAACATTTTACATTAGATGATGATATGAAAATGATAGTAGCAACATGGACATATTCAGATTCTACAGGAAAAATTCTTAGAAGAGCAACAGCAAATGAATATACTACAAAGATAAAACCTTACATAATGCCATACCAATATCCATTAGCATTTTTACAAGATACAGGTGCAGAAAAATTTTCAAAAGAATTAGCAAATTTATCATTGAATAGTGACTTAGTAATGACGGTATTTGATAATGTAACTGTAAATGTAGATAAGGTTATTACAACAGTTACAACACAAGAACAAATTCATACTTGGACTACAGAGACAATAACTAATGTAAATGGAAATTCAGAGACATATACAGCAAATAGGCAATACGGAGATATAGTTTCTACACAGCAAGATCCAAATATTGTAACAACTGCATCGGAAACTTCAAGTGTTGTTTTAGAATTAACATACGCAGATGCATGGTGTGTAGAATATGAAAAATTTTACAAAGATGAAAGAAATGATACAGGATTTACTAGAGTTGGAGAAATACAGAAAACAGAGAGTCCTTGGACTTATGGGGAAGCAATACGAAAAAATTCTGAAACTACAGATTTAGGTACGGAATTAGCATATTATGAAAATACAAATACTAGAACAATTACAGAAGTAGAAAACCAAAATAAGACTGTTACATATCAATTTAAAGAAAATCCAAATAGAGAACCTGTATTATCAGGGAATACTAGTAAATTTGTTAAATTATTGAGAGCACATACATCAACAGCATTAACAAATATAGAATCAGATAATGGTCAAGGATTGATCGAGATTCTTGCTAATAGGGCAGCAACGGCTAATATGGTAGAACTTACAAAATGGTTATTGCAAGAAACATCAAAGTCAATATATTTTGGCTTGGTAAAATATAATTTTGAAGAGTTTGATCCAGATAATTTTAAATCTGTTTCAACAGGAATTTCTAGTTCTAATATTATACTGGATTATTTGAAATCGTGGGAAAATGGAACTCTATGGTCTTATGTTAAAGGAGAGACAGAATATTCGGATTATGTTGCAAGATTTATTACACAAGATAAAAAACAATATATTTGTTTTACAGATGGTGATGGACGTTTAAACTTTGGGTATGGAATGTGTCATTATTATAATGGACATTTTAATCATGTAGAATTATATGAAAGTTTAGGCATTGATATAACTCAATATAATCAAATAGGAATGACTATAGATGTAGAAATTGTAGATAAGGCAAAATTACAATTTGTTAATGGAGTAAGACAATCAGTAAACGCAAAAATTTCAGCAGCAGGAATAAAATTAGAAAGTTATCAAATAGATGCATTAATCGCTTTGGCATACCAATGGGGAGATCATATAATAGACGATTTTATACCAGCTTATCAGCAATATGGTAATACAGAAGAATTAAGACAAAATTTTGTGAATAGTAATGATCCATTAGATATACCATTCTTAAATGGTAATGGTTCAAGTGGATCTAGTTATGAGGTACAAAGAGCTAATGCTAACTGGACTCTATTTCATGAAGGTAGATATTTAACTCAAAGTGGAGAAGAATTAAACCCAAGTGATTATATAACGACAGGTAATGTAGGAGAGTTAGTAGAGCAAAATCAAAATGGTATTTACGGAACATATACAGCTTCTAGTGGAAAAACGTTTATAGAATACAGACAATGCTCAGGTCCTTGGGGAACACCACCTTGGGCAAGTGTGCCATACTGGGACGGAACAATTTCAAGTTCAGGATGTGGACCAACATCAGCAGCTATTGCATTAACAGGCTATGAAATTAGTGTAACACCAGAAGATACAGCCAATGCAATATCGAATAAATATGGTTCATCAACTCAAACAACTCCAGAGGCTTTAACGTGGGTTGTAAATAATTTTGGAATAAGTGCACATACAGATGGTTGGGGTAATGTATCATCAGATAAAATAGCAAATAATTTAAGACAAGGAAGACCAGTTCTTATTTCTGTGGGTACAAGTCCAGATACAATGTTTACTTCATGGGGGCATTTAATGGCATTAGTTGATATAGATAGTAATAATAATGTATATGTATCTAATCCATCAACAACAGCACATGGATGGATACCACTAAATACAGTGATACAATATTGTTCTTATAAATGGGCAGTATATTTTGATGAGTAGGGGGAAACTTTCTAAATGGATAAAATAAAAAAATATATTATGATTTCTATAATTGTTGTTATAATATTGATTATAGCTATAGTTGCAATATTAGTATATCAAAGAAAAGCAGAAGACGAAAAAAGTGCAAATGATATTCAGAAAATTGTAACAAGTACGAATTTTATGCAAGTTACAGATAAAAATATATTTTATCAAACTGAAGATTGTATAGAGGAATATTATAAATATTTAAATATTAATGATTATAAACAAGAAGAATATATACCAGGAACCGAGCAACCTTTTGCTCAGCAAAAAGATATAAATAATGAAGAAGATAAAAATAATGCTATATTAAATTTGTTAGCAACTAAATATAAGGAAGAGAATAATATAAATGCAAGTAATGTTTCAAATTTTGTTGAGTCGATAAATTTAGATAATGAATTTTATAGGGCTGTTAGTCAGAGAATAGCAGAAGGAGTTGACACAAGTACTATTTATGTTGAAGGTGAGATATTAAATAGAGATACATATGAAATAATTTCACAACTATACTATATAGTGTATATAGATTATGGTACGTCTGCATTTAGTATATATCCTTTAAAGGAATCATTAGAAGACTTGGAACCATATATAAATGATGTAAAAATAGAAAAGAATAAAAATAACTATGTAAAAACAGTAAAATTAGAAGATGAAGATATGGCCTTTAAATATTTCTCAGATTTTAAAAATAGTGCAATGAAAAACACAAATTATGCTTTTAATAAATTAGATGAGCAGTACCGACAAAATAGATTTGGAAATGACAAAAGTCAATTTGATGCATATATTAATAAAAATGCTAATGAATTAAGAGGGCTTACAATAAGTCAATACTTAGTAAATACTTATGATAATTATACAGAATATATATGTAAAGATAAATATCAAAACTATTATATATTTAAAGTGACAGATTTTACCAACTATACAGTAATATTAGATACGTATACAATAATGTCAGATAATTTTAAAAGTGCATATGATAAGGCAGATGTACAAGGAAAGACAATGCTAAATAGCGATAAATGGATTCAAATGTTAAATAACAGAGATTATACATCAGCATATAATGTATTGGATGAAACATTTAGAAATAATAATTTTGGCTCAGTAGATAATTTTGAAAATTATATGAGACAAAATTATGGAGAACATTATGATGTAGAATTTGGTGATTTCTCAAATGAAGGAAATACATATATACAACCTCTTACATTAACACCTATTTCAGGAAGTGAAGAAATAAAAGAGATTACAATAATTATGAGACTAAGCGATAATTATGGATTTACAATGTCATTTGTGATATAAAAATAAAAAGTTATTATTCAAAACGAAATAAATTTGAATAATAACTTTTTAACTTTGAACTTGTATATAAATTGACATAAAACGTAAAAAATGACATAATATGAGTAGTATTTAGTATAGGAGGAAAATATATGGAAGCGGCATTCGAGATTTTTATTACTGTAGTATGGATTTTAATTATGCTAGGTTTTGTTCTAGCAGCAGTGAGTGAGATACGGCAAAAAGGTGCCAAAGGAATTTTTGGTGCTATAGTCTTTATATTGATAGCTTTGTTTATTCTCACATTGCCTTGGGCTTGCCACGGAGGCCACTAACCTCAAAGGAGTAGCTTTGTTGCTACTCCTTTTTTCTACAATAGGAAAGTCATGATTTCCTATTGTAGAAAATTCGCTTCGCTCCAACGGTTGCACACAAATTTATTTCATAAATTTGGCGCACGAACAAATTCACGGAAAGCCAAAGAAAAATGTCAAAGTTTGTACAAATTTAAGGCTTTCCGATTTGTTCTACAATAGGAAAGTTATCCTTTCCTATTGTAGAAAAAGAGCTTCGCTCTAATCGTTGCACAGAATTTTTTTGATAAAAAAATTCGCGCAGAACAAATTTACGGAAAGCCAAAGAGAAAGCTAAAATAAGTACAAATTTTGGGCTTTCCGATTTGTTCTTGTATTATTTAGTTGTAACTTTTTCTTTTTGAATTTGTATTTCTTCAGAATTTTCATTTTCCTTCTCTAGAGCTTTAATTTCATTTTGTTTTGTTTTTAAATTATCCTTTGCAACAGTCATCAATAGCTTAATACGGTTAGTTTGGTTAGACTCACTAGCACCAGGGTCATAATCAACAGGTGAGATATTTGCTGTAGGGTATTTTTCTCTAATTGTTTTAATAACACCTTTACCAACAACATGGTTAGGTAAACAAGCAAATGGTTGAACACAAATAATATTAGGAATATCATGTTCAATATATTCAATCATTTCAGCTGTTAAGAACCAGCCTTCACCTGTTTGGTTACCAATAGATAAAACATCTTTAACTTTATCTTCTAAATGCCAAATATCGCAAGGAGGTAAATAGCCTTTTTTAGAACTTGCCAATGCAGCTTTTAAATCTTTTTCTAATAAATCAATTAAATTAATTGCTATTTTGCTAATTTTTGAAGATGTTTTGTTAGTATTTAATAATTTATTAAAAGTAATTTTGTGTGTAGCCATGAATTTTACAAATCCCATAAAGTCAGGCAATATAACTTCTGCACCTTCTTTTTCTAGTAAATCTGCCACAAAATTATTTCCAAAAGGATGATATTTAATTAAAACTTCTCCAACAATTCCAACTCTAGGTTTTTTAATTGATGTATCTAACTCAATTTTTTCAAAATCATTTACAATATCGTAAATACTTTGCTTAAATTGTTTGCTATTTCCCTTTGTTAAAATTTCTTTACATTTTGCCATCCAAGTATCAAATAATTTCTTGGTTTCGCCCTTGTTTACTTCATATGCTCTATTTTTAGTAAGCATTTTTTGTAATAAGTCACCATATATTATGCATTTAATAAGTTGGTCTAATAATTTTGGTGTTAGCTTAAATCCAGGCATTTTCTCCATTCCAACCACATTAAAAGAAATAACAGGGATATTTTCAAAACCAGCATCTTTTAATGCTTTTCTAATAAAGCCAATATAATTTGTAGCTCTACATCCACCACCAGTCTGAGACATAATCAAAGCAGTTTTATTTAAGTCATATTTACCAGATTGAAGAGCTTCAATCATCTGTCCTGTAACTAATATAGATGGATAACAAGCATCATTATTTACGTATTTTAATCCTGTTTCTACTGTATGCTGAGTACAATCTCTTAATAATTTAACATTATATCCACAAGATTTAACAGCAGATTCTAATAATTCAAAATGTATTGGTGCCATTTGTGGAATTAAGATTGTATATCCATCATCTTTCATCTCTTTTGTAAATATCTTTTTATGAATATCATAATTACCATTACCTTTTTGATTTTGTTTTTCCTCTAAACGCTTATTCATACTAGCAAGTAATGAGCGGATACGAATTCTTACAGCGCCTAAGTTATTTACTTCATCTATTTTGATTAAAGTATACATTTTATTGTAGCTTGAAAGAATCTCCTCAACTTGGTCTGTTGTTACAGCATCAACACCACAACCAAAAGAATTTAGTTGAACTAATTCTAGGTTATCATGTTTTCCAACAAAATCTGCAGCTGCGTAAAGTCTTGCATGGAATACCCATTGGTCAACGACACGAATAGGTCTTTTAACTTCAGTTTTATCAGATACGCTATCTTCTGTTAAAACACATAAACCAAGAGAAGTAATTAAAGTATCTATACCATGGTTAATTTCTGGGTCAACATGATAAGGACGACCTGCTAAAACTATTCCTTTCAAGTTATGTTCTTCTATGTATTTAACAGTTTCTGCTCCTTTTTGTCTAATATCATTTTTACATTTTTGATATTCTTCTTCAGCTTTCTTAGCAGCTTCTGTTAATTCTTTTTTATTAAAATTATATTCTTTAAATTCAGGTAATTCCATTATCTTTTTAACTAAGTTTTTAGTATCAAAAGGTAAGAATGGATTGATGAATTTTACGCTAGGGTCTTTTAAACCTTCAACATTATTTTTTAAAACTTCTGAATATGATATAACAATAGGGCAGTTATAGTGATTATCAGCTTTTTCATATTCTTTCCTAGAATAAGGCATACAAGGATAGAAAATTGTTTTAATACCTTGTTCTAAAAGGCTTTCAATATGTCCGTGAGAAAGTTTTGCTGGGTAGCAAACTGACTCAGAAGGCATTGATTCCATACCTTTTTCATATGTTGCTCTTGTACTTTTTTCAGATATAATTACTCTAAAGCCTAGGTTAGTTAAAAATGTAAACCAGAAAGGATAATCTTCATACATATTTAAAACCCTAGGGATTCCTATAGTTCCTCTTTTAGCATCTTTTTCATCTAAAGGCTTATAATCAAAAATTCTATTATATTTATATTGTACTAAATTAGGTAAATTTTTTGATTTAGAAGATATACCTGCGCCTCTTTCACATCTGTTACCTGATACATGAATTGCACCATTACTAAATTTATTAATAGTTAATTTACAATGATTTTCGCAATTATTACATCTAGTATGTGTAACTTTAATTTCAAGTTTATCTAATTCATCAGTTTTTAATATTTTAGATTTATATTCCATATCAAAATTAGATTCATATTGTTGTTTAGAAAGCAAAGCCATTCCGTAAGCACCCATTAGACCTGCTATATCTGGTCTAACAACATTTTTACCAACAATTTTTTCAAAAGCTCTTAAAACAGCATCATTATAGAAAGTACCACCTTGAACAACAATGTGGTCACCTAAAGTTGATACATCTCTTACTTTCATAACCTTTTGAATAGCATTTTTGATAACTGAATAAGATAAACCACTAGAAATATCACCAACAGTATATCCTTCCTTTTGAGCTTGTTTAATCTTAGAATTCATGAAAACAGTACATCTTGAACCTAAATCAACAGGTCTTTTTGCTTCAATTGCTTCTTTTACAAATTCAGAAATATCTAAATTCAAACTTTTGGCAAAAGTCTCAATAAAAGAACCACAACCTGATGAACAAGCCTCATTTAACATTATATTATCAATTGCGCCATTTTTCATTTTTATGTATTTCATATCTTGACCACCAATATCAATTATGGCAGTAACATCTGGTTCAAATTCTTTTGCTGCAGTAAAATGCGCAATTGTTTCAATTTCATTTAAATCAACATTTAAAGCAGTTTGTATTAAACTTTCTCCATAACCTGTAACACCACTATATCTTAAAATAACTCCTTCAGGAAGTTCTGCATACAGCTTTTTAAGCATATTCATAACACTCTTTAAAGGATTACCTTCATTGCTTCCATAAAGAGAATATAGAAGGTTACCATCTCTATCAATTAAAACTATCTTAGTAGTTGTAGAACCAGCATCAATACCTAAGAAACAATCTCCTTTGTATGATGCTAAATCTTTTTTAGTAACTTTGGCTTTATCATGTCTTTCTTTAAATTCTTTATATTCTTCTTTATTCTTAAATAAAGGCTCTAAAGGGTGTGAAGTATTATCCTTAGAAACTCTCAAATTTTCAATTTTCTTTTCCAATTCATCTGGAGTTATAGGAGCTGTATTTAAAGAATCAAGAGCAGCACCTTTTGCAACTAAAAGATGAGCTTCTTCTGGTACAATGGTTTGTTCCTTAGTCAAACCAAGAGTTTCAACAAATCTCTTTCTAAGCTCAGACAAATAATTTAAAGGGCCACCTAAGAAAGCAACATTACCTCTAATTGGACGACCGCAAGCTAAACCACTTATAGTTTGGTTTACAACAGCTTGAAGAATAGATACTGCAATGTCTTCTTTAGCAGCACCTTCATTAATTAAAGGTTGTACATCAGTTTTAGCAAAAACACCACATCTAGAAGCAATAGGATATATAGTAGTATAATTTTTAGCTAATTCATTTAAACCAGCTGTATCTGTATGTAATAAAGAAGCCATTTGGTCTAAAAAAGCCCCTGTACCACCAGCACAAGTACCATTCATACGTTGCTCGATAGATTGATCAAAATAAATAATCTTAGCATCTTCACCGCCAAGTTCAATAACAACATCAGTCTGAGGAATATATTTTTCAACAGCTCTTTTGCAAGAAACAACTTCTTGAATAAATTCAACTCCTAAAAACTTGCTTGCAGACATAGCACCAGAACCAGTTAATGCAATAGTATAACTATTTTCTGGAAAAGTCTTAATTAAATTCTCTAATACTTGGCAAAGAGTATTTTTCGTATCTGAAAAATGCCTTTGATAATTTTTATATATTGTATTTAAATCAGAGTCCATAACCACTATTTTAACAGTAGTAGACCCAACATCTAAACCTACATGTAAAACATTATTATTCTCCATTAAAAAACTTCCTTTCTGAATATATTAAATATCTATTCAAACACTTTAATTTTATACGGAAAATGCCATTTTGTCAAATGGGAAGAACTGGAAAATTGCCAAAGAGGACGGGGATTTTTGACAACCTAATTTGAATTTAAGCATTTTTACTAAATTATATTATTTTATAAAAATCGCTTGATTGTAATGAGAATTAGAATTTATTTTATTTCTGGATGAGGGATGTTCATGGGCAAAATCTTTGATTTTGAGCCTGAATGAAAGAGGCTCATCCAGAAATATTA
>CAJFJY010000013.1 GCA_904384205.1 uncultured Clostridia bacterium
TATTATAAATTCAATATTTTAAATATGGGAAAAGAAGATAATAAATTACAAAATGTTGGCTAAATTAAAAAAATAGTCATAACGGAATATTAGGACAATAATAATTTTACTAATATTAGCAGCAGTAACAATAGCAGCGTTATCAGGAGAAAATGGAATACTATCAAATGCGTCAAAAGCAAAAGAAGAAACAGAAATAGCTAATGAAAAAGAGCAAATATCATTAGCATATATAGGGGCAGTAGTAGAAAAAAAGGGAGAAGGAGATATAACATCAGGAGATATGAATTCTCAATTTAGTAGTAATGGTACGAAAGCACAAGCAAGTGGAAATATAAATGTAGAATTTACAGAAAGTAGAAGATGGTATAAAATATCAACAGACGGAAGTATTAAAGGACCATATGAAGAAGGAGAAATACCACAAACAAAAACATTAGTAGAAATGTATAAACAAGCAGAAGCAGACGGATGTTTAGGAGGAGAAAGTTGCACAAATCCAGAAGAACATTTACATATAGGAGATTATGTAGATTATAAAAACCCAACAAGTGGAACATATATTGTGCAACCTGAAAAATCAGGATTTGATGAAGTACAAACATATGATGTAGCAAATAATCAATTAAATTGGAGAGTATTAGGAATAGATAAAGAAACAGAAGGAATAAAATTAATAGCAGGAAGCCCAATGAAGAAAGAAAAGCAGGAAAAAATTGAAGAAAGCTCTATAACAACTTATGATGCAGGTTTAGAATATGATCCATATTTATATTTGGAAGGAGCAGAAGCATATGTATATGGACCAGAAGAGATGAATAATATATGTGCAATGTATAAAAATGAATATGCAGAAGAAGCAAGAAGTATAGAAATGGAAGATATAAATCAAGCATTAGGAATAACAAATGAAGAACAAATAAAAGCAAATAATGCGATGGCAGCAAGTGGAATAATACAATATAAAGAGCCATATGGACCATTTGAAAATCAATATACACCAGAAAGTTATTTAAATGGAAAAACAAAAACAACAGTTAAAGATAATGTTAGCGCATATGCATTTTTTATAGGAAATGAAGCAGGACAGGTAAGTGTAAATAATGAGAGACTAAAAGAAATGCTATTTGATAATGTAGAATTAGGAAAAGGAAAAGCATATTGGGTCGCTGGTCGTGGTGCCTGTGCGGATGTAGGCGACGACGGTGCGTATTTTGGTCCAGATGCTGTCTTTGAGCGCGAAGGCATTGTTTTTGCTGGCATTGGCGATACGTTCGATTCGTATGGCAGTGAGGGCGATGGTAGCTTGGCTGTTCGCCCCGTAGTTTCTCTAAAATCTGAAATCTCAGAAGAACAAGTACCAAAAATAGAAGACAAAGTAGAAGAAGAATGGAATTATAACGGGAATTTAGGAGAACCAGGGTAAGAACAGGAAGGCCTTTGGTCTTCTTGTGATATAGGTTTTGAAAGGAATTAAAAATGGGAATATTAACAATGGTAAAAATGTTTAATTTCTTATAAATATTTATGTAATAGAGATTTAAAAATTAACTATTGAGAAAAAATCGGAATTAAAACAATAATTCCGATTTTTCGAATTCTAGCATTTTATAAAATAAAAAAATATTAAACTTCTAAACTAGAATCCAAAGCAAGTTTTATCATTGTATTAAGTCCAGTTTCTCTTTCCTCAGAAGTTGCAACTCTATCAATAAATTTAGAATCAACAACAGACATTAAGCAAGCGGCATTTTTCTTTAATAATTTAGCAACATAAAATAAAGCAAACGCCTCCATCTCAGCTGCACAAGGTTTAATATCTTTTGGGATTCTTGCTAAAAATTGGTTTACATCAGTCATATATAAATCGAAACAGTCAGTACAAACAGTATCACCTGCAACCAAATTAATATTTGAATTTTCAGCAGTTTTTGTTATTAAATTATTCAAATATGAACTAGAATCTACAATATGACAGTCATCATTATTCAAAGTATAAGCAAAATTACTTTCAGAAAAAACTTTTTTAGAAAGGACAATATCAAATAATTTTAATTCAGGTAAATAACCTCCACAAGAGCCAATTCTAATAATATTATCAACATCATAAACTTTATAAAGTTCATAGCTATAGATTCCCATACTAGGCATACCCATACCAGAAGCCATAATAGAAACTTCTTTGCCTTTATATTTTCCAGTATAGCAATAAGCACATCTAACGGAATTTACAAGTTTGCTATTTTCTAAAAAATTCTCAGCAATATATTTAGCTCTTAGTGGATCTCCAGGCATTATAACAGTTTTAGCGATATCTCCCATATTTGCTTCATTATGTGGTGTTGGCATAAAATCACTCCTTTTTAGTTTCAAAAATGATTTGACTTTTTTTAAAAATCTGTGTATAATAAGTATAGGAAATGGAGAGACCACAAAGTGGTTGCCAAAAGAATGATAAAATAACCATCCGCCTGGGCAAAGCAGAATGGTTATTTTTTATTGCCTATGCAGTAAATACACGATGAGGATAACTAAGGCAAAATTTATGATAGTAATTCCTACTAATCCAAAGAAAAGTAGTCTTATTGTTATCAATAATATTGTCTCTACCATAGCACCACCTCCGTTGTCAATCTCACAACAAAAGTTGTGGAGTAAGTATGTACTAAAAGGAGGCAACACACTCTGCTTATTCTCATTTCCTATGCCAAATACTATATAACAATTTTTATAAAAAAACAAGTGAACATTTTAAAATATTGTAAAAAACATTGAAAAAAAACTAAAGTTATGATATATATTAAAATAAATAAAATCAAGAGAAAAATGCTAGATTGAGGTGAAAAAATGATAAAGGCTTACGCTAAATCTGATGTAGGCAAAGTAAGAGAAAATAATCAAGACTATTATTACATATCAAACTCATTAGACGAAATACAACTATACATGTTAGCAGATGGTATGGGAGGATATAACGGAGGAGAAATTGCAAGCAAATTAGCAATACAAACTGCCAAAAGTTATATTGAAAACAACTTTAAAGACATACCAAAAGACAAAGAAAGCATAATACAACTAATAGGAAGTAGCATGGAATATGCAAATATGATAGTATATGAAAAATCAAAAGAAAATTCTGAATTAGAGGGAATGGGTACTACATTAGATATTTGTTTAATATATAATAATAAAGTATTTATAGGACATATAGGAGATAGTAGAGTATATAGAATAAGGAATGAATTTTTAAGAAAACTAACACAAGACCATAGTTACGTACAAAAACTAGTAAAAGATGGTACAATAACAAAAGAAGAAGCAGAACATCATCCACAAAAAAATATGCTTATGAAAGCCCTAGGATGTAATGCATTTATAGAACCAGATGTAATGGTAAAAGGATTTTTAAAAGATGATATATTATTAATGTCATCTGATGGATTAACAAATATGGTAAAACCAGAAGATTTGCTAAGAATAGCAAAAAAAGATTTTGAACAAGCACCAAAAGAATTAGTAAACTTAGCTAATGAAAATGGAGGATATGACAATATTACAGTAATAGTAATTAAAAATATTTAATTACAAATCTAAAATAAATTGAGAGATACCTTGGAGGAAGGAATGAGAAAAAAATGGTTTTAGAAGGAAAAATATTAGGGAATAGGTATGAGATTATACAAAAA
The DNA here is from genome assembly GCA_904384205.1 of uncultured Clostridia bacterium. Lineage (GTDB taxonomy): Bacteria > Bacillota > Clostridia > TANB77 > CAG-508 > CAG-269. The sequence goes on from CAJFJY010000013.1 coordinate 3,687, forward strand.
ATAGGTAATGGAGGAATGGCAATAGTATATAAAGCCAGAGACCTTACTTTAAATAGATATGTAGCAGTAAAAGTTTTAAGAGATGAGTTCACAACAGATGAAGAATTTATAAAAAGATTTGAAACAGAAGCACAGTCAGCAGCAAGATTAATACATCCAAATATAGTATCAATATATGATGTAGGGGTAGATAATAATTTAACATATTATATTGTTATGGAATTAATACAAGGAAAAACATTAAAAGAAATAATAATACAAGAACAAGGCCCATTACCTTGGAAATGGTCAATAAATGTATCTATTCAAATAGCATCAGCATTAGAAATGGCACATAGAAATAATATTATTCATAGAGATATAAAACCACATAATATAATCATAACAGAAGACGGAGTTGCAAAAGTAACAGATTTTGGAATTGCAAAAGCAGTATCAAACTCTACAATAACAGCATTTGGAAAAACAATAGGTTCAGTACATTATTTCTCTCCTGAACATGCAAGAGGTGGATATACGGATGCAAAATCAGATATATATTCACTAGGAGTTGTAATGTATGAAATGGTAACAGGAAGAGTACCATTTGATGCAGATACACCTGTATCAATAGCATTAAAACACATGCAAGAAGAACCAGTAGAACCACAAGAAATAAATCCAAACATACCAGACGCAGTAAATAAAATAATAATGAAAGCATTACAAAAAGAGCCAGCATTAAGATATCAAACAGCTACAGAAATGTTACAAGATTTAAAAATGTCATTAAAAGACCCATCTGGTGATTTTGTAGATCAAGGTGGAATAGACCCAACATCAGCAACAAGAAAAATCGATTTAGATGAGTATGGAAATATACAAAACAAAAAAACAAGAAATAGTGAAAATAACAAAAAAGAAAATAAATTAAAAAAATTTATAAAGAATCATAAAAAATTAAGCATATTTATAGGATTAATACTATTATTTATAATAGCGTTTGGAGGAACACTTGGAATACTAAACCTAACAAATCCAGCAGAAGTACAAATACCAAATTTAGTAGGAATGTCAAAAGAAGAAGCTCAAGCTGATGCAGAAGAAGCAAAACTGAAATTTGAAATAGCAAATGAAGAATACAATGCAGAAGTACCAGAAGGATTCGTAATAAGCCAAGATCCAAAATATATAGAAAACTACAATGTAAAAGAAGGAAGTACAATAACAGTAGTTGTAAGTAAGGGAACAGAAAAAACGAAAGTTCCAAATGTAGAAGGAAAAGAAGAAGAAGAAGCAATTAAGCTAATAGAAGAAGCAAAATTAAAAGCAGAAGTAATAGAAGAAACAAGTCAAACTGTAGAAGAAGGACATGTAATAACCCAAGAAACAGACCCAGATACAGAAGTATCAGCAGGAGACACAGTAAAAATCCATGTAAGCACAGGAACAGGAATAAAACAAGTAAAAGTACAAAATGTTGTAGGTCAAACAGAAGCAAACGCAAAAGCAGCATTAGAAGGTCAAGGATTAAAAGTAAATGTATCATATGTAGATAGTACAAACAACAATGGAATAGTCGCAAGACAAAGTGTAGCTGAAGGAACAACAGTAAACGAGGGAACAACAGTAACATTAACAGTAAATAAAATAGCTGAAACAAAAACAATAGCAGTAAATATAAACGTAAAAGAAATAACTGGAGGATATGAAAAGGAAACAAATACAGCTTCAAACTCTTCATCAACAAGTTCAACTACAAGCAAAACAGTAAATATAAAAGTAAATAATGAAACAAGAACAGGAGTAGATAAAAATAATTCAAATTACACAATAACATTATCAGGAAAAGATGGAGAAGCAGTAAGCATAACAGTAACAATAACAGACCCAGCAACAAATCAAACAATTTATTCATCAACACAAAACGCAACATATGGAAATCAAACATCAGTAACATTTCAATAGTGAGAGGAGAGAGGGAATTTGGGGACGGACTCAATTTTCCCTCTTTTAATAAAAGTTTTATAAATATTAATATAAAAATAAAATCAAGAAGAGGGAAAATTGAGTCCGTCCCCAAATTGCTAAAGGAGGTAATTTTGCAAGCATTAATAGTAGGAAATATATCAAATTTATATAAAATAGAATATGAAGAAAAAATATACGAAGCAGTGGCAAAAGGTAAATTCAAACTAGAAAATATAACTCCAGTAGTTGGGGATATAGTAGAATTTGAAATAACAGATGAAGAAAATAGAAAAGCCTTTATAACAAAAATAGAGAAAAGAAAAACATATATAAAAAGACCAAAACTTGCCAATATTACAAATTTAATATTTGTAATTTCTAGTATAGACCCAAAGCCAGATTTATTAATGCTAGATAAACAATTGGCATTTGCAGAGTTTCTGAATATAAATTGCACAATAGTTTTAAATAAAATAGATTTAGACAAAAGGCAAGAATTCGAAGAAATATATGATACATATCAAAATATAGGATATAAAGTAATAAAAACAAATGCAAAAGAAAAGCAAGGAATTGAAGAATTATTGAATAATCTAAAAGGAAATATAAATGCATTTGCAGGAAATTCAGGTGTAGGAAAATCCACTCTTATAAATTCTATTTTTAATAAAGAAATTACAGAAGAAGGAGAAATAAGCAAAAGAAATAAGAGAGGAAAAAATACAACAACAGATACTAAATTATATAAAATAGATAAAAATACATATATAGCAGATACTCCAGGATTTTCAACTTTTGATATATCAGACATTGAAAGCAAAGATTTAGATAAATATTTTAAAGAATTTAAACAATATATTGATAATTGTGAGTTTATAGGATGTACACATATAAAAGAAGAAAATTGTGGGATAAAAAAAGCAATAGAAGAAGGAAAAATATCTAAGGGAAGATATGAAAGATATTGCAAAATTTATGAGGAATTAAAAGAAAAGGAGAATAGAAGATGGTAGAAGTATCAAGTTCAATACTTTCTGTAAATAGAGGAGAAGAATCAAAAACATTTTTTGCGTTAGAAAAAGCAAAAACAGATTATTTTCATATAGATGTTATGGATGGAAAATTTGTAAAAAGAAACACATATACAAAAATGTTTGAATATGCGTCATACATAAAAAGAATATCAAATGTGCCTTTAGATGTACATTTAATGGTAGAGAATGTAGAAAATGCAATAGATGAATTTTCAGCATTAGAACCAAATACGATAACATTTCATTATGAAGCATGCAAAGATAAAGATGAAGTTATTAAATTCATAAACATGATAAAAGAATACCATTGTAAAGTAGGTATTAGTGTAAAACCAGAAACAGATGTAGAAAAAATTTATGAGTTTTTGCCATTTATACATAATGTGTTAATAATGACAGTAGAGCCAGGAAAAGGTGGACAAACATTACTTCCAGATATGTTAGAAAAAATCAAAAGATTAAGAGAATATATTGATAAAGAAGATTTGGAAATTGATATAGAAGTAGATGGTGGAATAAATTTAAAAACTGCACCAGAGGTAAAAAAAGCAGGCGCAAATATTTTAGTTGCAGGTACTGCAATATTGATGGCAAAAGATTATAAAGTTATAATAGATGAATTAAAGGGATGAATTAAGGAAATCATTTGATGGGGAAGCAGAAAGACTTGGATTGAAAACAGAAGATGATGTTGTGAAAATGATAAAAGAATTCAGAAAAGAAAGGAAATAACAGGAGACAAGGATTTTAAAGAGGTCAAAATCAATAAACCTAAAATTATGACAGCTGCTGAATTTTTAGAAAAATATTGTTAAAATAAAATTAAATTCTCAAAAATTTTAGATATCTGAATTACATATGTTTTATAATCTATTTATTTCTGAATTATTTACTGGCAATACTAGTATAATGTTCACAAAAATCTTTAACAGTACAAACATCACATTTAGGATGTCTAGCAACACAAGTATTTCTGCCATGCCAAATAAACAAATGATTAATATCTTTTAAATCATCTTTAGGAAATAGCTTAATTAAATCTTGTTCAATTTTAGAAGGATCTTTTTCTTTAGATAATCCCATCAAATTAGAAATTCGTTTTGCATGAGTGTCAACAGCAATGCCATTTGCAATGCCATAAACTTCTAGCATAATAACATTGGCAGATTTTCTACCAATACCGGCTAAAGAAAGTAAGTCATTCATGTTATTAGGAACAACACCATTAAATTTTTCTAAGACTTGTTTTGCACATAATTTAATATTTTTAGCTTTGTTTTTATAAAATCCACAAGGATGAATTAAATCTTCAAGTTCTTTAATATCTATATTTACAAAATCTTCTATTGTCTTACATCTATTAAATAATGCAGGGGTTGTAAGATTTACTCTTTCATCAGTACATTGAGCAGAAAGCATAACAGCTACTGTCATTTGAAAAGGAGTAGTAAAATCTAAACTGCATTTTGCATCTGGATAAGTTTTTCTTAAAATTTCTACAAGTTTTGCTCCGTCTTTTTTTGTCATTAAAATTCATTCCTTTCAAAAATTAATTTATAAGTTTTTTATTAATAATATATATCATAAAATGTCTTAATGGTCAATTTTAATTGATTTAAATCGACATAAAATGGAACAAGAAAAATAGGAAAGCAATATAATATAGTAAAGAAAAAAAGGAGGGAGTCGAATGATATTTTGTGCATTAAAAAAGACAATAGGAGTAGCATTAATAGGAATAGGAATTGGTGTATTATTAGTATTATTGCTCCCTGTAACAGGATGGCTATTTTTAATAGGAGTGGCACTTGCATGTATTGGACTGATGTGGCTTGCATGTTAGGCAATTATTACTATTGTAAATACTAAATAGAGAAAAAGGAGGGAATACATATGACTATAGTAGTAAAAAAAGTTCCAAAATTCTTAAGGGGATTTGTAAAATTCATTTTTAGAATAAAAGATTAGAAACAAAAAAAAGAGCTTAGGCTCTTTTTACTTTTCCATCTCTTAAACATTTAGCACATACATGAATCCTTTTAACTTCACCATTAATTTCAGCTTTAACGCTTCTTAAATTTGGTTTCCAAGTACGAGGACTTCTTTTACTTATATGTGAACGTGTTATACTTAATTTATTTCCGTTACTTTGTGTTTTATTACAAATTGCACATTTTGCCATGATTAACTGCACCTCCTAAATTAAAAATAAAATCGACTATAAGTAAGTTTAACACAAAAATAATAAAAAAACAAGTATTTTTTAAAAATTCCTTGCAAAATACTAATTTTGTGATATAATTATAAAGCTATTGAAAAAATATGAAAGGATGAATAATATGAATTGTAAAGTAGAAAAGACAGAAAACGCAAATGAAGTAAAATTAGAATTAACAGTAGAAGCTGCAAAATTTGATGAAGCAATGAAAAAAGTATATTTCAAAAGTGCAAAATATTTCAATATACCAGGATTCAGAAAAGGTAAAGCACCAATGAACATAGTAGAAAAATATTATGGAAAAGAAATATTTTACGAAGATGCTTTCAATGATGTAGCACAAGAAGCATTAGAAGAAGCAGTAAAAGAAAATAAAATAGAAGTTGTAAGCAGACCAGATATAGATGTAACACAAATAGGAAAGGGACAAGACTTAATATTTACAGCAGTATTCCAAGTAAAACCAGAAGCAGAACTTGGAAAATATAAAGGTATAGAAGTAAAGAAAATTGAGTATAATGTAACAGACGAAGACATAAACCATGAATTATCACATATGCAAGAACACAATGCAAGACTAATCAATATAGAAGATAGACCAGTAGAAAAAGGAGATATCACAGTAATTGATTTTGAAGGTTTTGTAGATGGAAAAGCATTTGAAGGTGGAAAAGCAGAAAATCATGAATTAGAAATCGGAAGTAATACATTTATACCAGGATTTGAAGATCAAATAATAGGAATGAAAATAGATGAAGAAAAAGATATAAATGTAAAATTCCCAGATGAATATTTTTCAAAAGATTTAGCAGGAAAAGATGCAACATTCAAAGTAAAATTACATGAAATAAAGAAAAAAGAACTTCCAGAATTAGATGACGATTTTGCTAAAGACACAAGCGAATTTGATACATTAGATGAATTAAAGAAGAGTATCAAAGACAAAATGGAAAAAGAAAATGAGCAAAAACAAAAATATGAAACTGAGGAAGAAGTAATAAAAGCAGTTTGTGATAACATGAAAGTTGATATTCCATCAGGAATGATAGAAACAGAAACAGAAAATATGTTAAAAGATATTGAAAATAGATTATCATATCAAGGATTAAAATTAGATCAATATCTAAAAATGTTAGGTAAGACAAAAGAAGAAATGCAAAAAGAATACGAACCTCAAGCAATTGAAGCTATAAAATCAAGATTAATGTTAGAAGCAGTAATAAAAGCAGAAAAAATAGAAGCAACAGATGACGAAATAGAAGAAAAAATGAAAGAAATGGCTAAAAACTATGGAAGAGAAAATGATGCAGAATTCATGAAAAATGAAAATGTTGCAAATTACATAAAAGAAGGAATAAAATCAGAAAAGGCAGTTAACTTCCTAGTAGAAAATGCAAAATTCAAAAAATAATAATTTATAACAAAAAATATAAAATAAAAAATAACATTAAGAAAGGGTGAGGTTGAAAAAATATATTCAAACTTGCCCTTTTAAGACAATTGAGTTACAATTCACAGCAAATTCAGTAAAATACTAAAAGTTTTATATATTATATTTCAGAAATTTTTCGGCTCAATACATAATTTAAGAAATATAATATATAAAACATTTAAAGTAATTTGCACTAGGCTGTGAATTGTAACATAAATTCAAAATTAAATATATACTTTTAAAAATAAGTTGTTGTATAATATAAATTTAAATGATATATTATATACAAAGAAAAGAATGGAGGAACAATTATGTTAGAAAAAAATAGTTTAGTACCATATGTTATAGAACAAACAAGTAAGGGAGAAAGATCATATGATATATTCTCAAGATTATTAAAAGATAGAATTATATTTTTAGGAGAAGATGTAAATCCAACAACAGCAAGCTTAGTAATAGCACAATTATTATTCTTAGAATCAGAAGATCCAGATAAAGAAATATCACTATATATCAATTCACCAGGAGGATCAATAACAGACGGAATGGGAATAGTAGATACAATGAACTATATCAAATGCCCTGTATCAACAATATGTGTTGGTTTAGCAGCAAGCTTTGGAGCAGTATTATTAGCAAATGGAGAAAAAGGAAAAAGATATGCAACACCAAACTCTGAAATATTAATACATCAACCACTAATTGGAGGTCAAGGTGGAGGAATTTCTGGTCAAACAACAGAAATAAAAATACATGCAGAACATATGATAAGAACAAGAGAAAAATTAAACAAATTATTAAGTGATAGAACAGGTCAACCAATAGAAAGAATAAATCAAGATACAGAAAGAGACCACTATATGACAGCCCAAGAAGCATTAGAATATGGTCTAATTGATGGAATTATGGATAAAAGAGCCTAAGAAGGAAATAATAAAATTCTAAATAAAAATAAAAAGAATTCAAATGGAGGTTATTATGCCAAGAAATGATATACCAAAAAATGTAAGATGTTCTTTTTGTGGAAAATCACAAGAAAATGTAAAGAAAATAGTAGCAGGTCCAGGGGTATATATATGTGATGAATGTGTAGACTTATGTACAAGCATAATCGAATCAGAATTATATGAAGATGACGAATATGGATATACATTAAATGAAAAAATACCAACACCTCGTGAAATAAAACAAATATTAGATGATTATGTAATAGGTCAAGAAGAAGCCAAAAAAACATTATCAGTTGCAGTATATAATCACTATAAAAGAATAGCACATGAAGAAGAAGTAAAAAAAGACGATGATGTAGAAATCCAAAAAAGTAATATTTTGTTATTAGGACCAACAGGATGTGGAAAAACACTACTTGCAAAAACACTTGCAAAAATATTAAATGTACCATTTGCAATAGCAGATGCAACAACATTAACAGAAGCGGGATATGTAGGAGAAGATGTTGAAAACATCTTGTTAAAACTAATCCAAGCAGCAGATGGAGACATACAAAAAGCAGAAAAAGGAATAATCTATATAGACGAAATAGATAAAATAACAAGAAAATCAGAAAATCCTTCAATAACAAGAGATGTAAGTGGAGAAGGAGTACAACAAGCACTATTAAAAATAATAGAAGGAACAATAGCATCAGTGCCACCACAAGGAGGAAGAAAACATCCAAACCAAGAACTAATACAAATAAATACAGAAAACATACTATTCATATGTGGAGGAGCATTTGAAGGATTAGAAAATATAATTAAAGACAGAACTGGTAAAAAAGCAATAGGATTTGGAACAAAAATAGAAAGTCAAAAAGAATTGAACAGATATGAAATATTCAAAGAACTATTACCACAAGACTTACTAAAATTCGGATTAATACCAGAATTCATAGGAAGATTACCAATAATAGCAACATTGCAAGATTTAGATAAAGAAGCATTAATAAAAATAACAACAGAACCAAAAAATTCACTAGTAAAACAATATCAAAAATTATTAGAAATAGATGGAGTAGAACTAGAATTTACACAAGAAGCATTAGAAGCAATAGTGGATAAAGCAATAGAAAGAAAAACAGGAGCAAGAGGTTTGCGTTCAATAATAGAAGAAATTATGAGAGATATAATGTTTGATGTACCATCAAAACCAAATATCAAAAAATGCATTATAACAAAAGAAACAGTATTAAGTAGCGCAGGACCAACACTAGAAATAGGAGAAGACATAGAAGCAAAAGCCGAAAAACCAAGGGAAAAGAAAAAAAGAGAAATGCCAAACAAAAAAGAAACAGCCTAATGGTTAATTGGGGATATGAGGTTATAATATGAGTATAAGTGAAAAAGATATAAGAACTGATGAAGATATATATAAAAATGTATTATATGATAAAATAGGAGAAATGATTTCTAGACAATCAGAAATTATAACAAAAATAGATGAAATAGAAAAATATCTTGGTATTGAGGCAGATATACCCAACATAGTAATTACTTTTAATAACAAATTAATCGAAATATCTCAAATATTTAGAAACGCTGGAATATCGATGTTTGCCAAGTATAATGAAAAGTATGATCTTGTAGGTTTGAATTTTGTTGAAAAAGCTATTATGGAAGATATGTTTTTACAGGTAACAAATAGTATGCAAGCATTGGCAGAGTATGATTCTAGCATTAGAAAAGTAACAAAAGATAAAATGAAAAAAATTAAAGCATTAAAAGAAGTCCGGACCAATAAAAAAAATATTTTTAAAAATCAGAAGTTTCTTTGTTCCTAATACTGTTTCGGATTTAACATCATTTTCAGAGGAAGAAATTGGAGAAGTAAATTCTCACTTGTTAGAATATAAAAATAGAGATGAAAATTTGTGGAAATATAATTTAAGAGATAATGTAGTTCAAAGTTTAGTAAAGTGTATAAATAATAAGCAATATCATGAGTTCTCTATTTCAGAACTACTAGAAGAATCTGTAACACCAACATTACAAAAGCTAGGATTAGAAGATGTAATTCCTCAACTACAAGAAGAATTAAGTAAGTCGCAAGAACAATCAATTTCTTCTAATAATAAATCTTGGGAATTATCTCCAATGCAAAGATTAGAAATACAAATGCTCTTAAAACAAGTTGCCAATGATTTAGAACAATTTGACAATGTATTAGAACAAAATGAAAATAGTACAAAGGATAAGCAAGATAAAGAATATGCTGACTAAATAATGATATGCAGTTTGGTATATCATTATTATTTATTGTATAATACAAAAGTTTAATGAATAAATACAAAAAAATCATGCCAAAATATAAAGAGGTGCGATTTAATGAAAAAAATATATATAAATGGAGATTTTATTACATTAGAAAATAAAACTTGTGAAGCAATATTGATAGAAGATGATAAAATATCCAAAGTAGGTTTAAAAGAAGAAATTTTAAAAAATAAAGATAGCAAAACTGAAGTTATAGATTTGGAAGGGAAGACAATGATGCCATCATTCATAGACGGTCATAGTCATTTTTTTGGAGTAGCAAATAGTTTTTTACAAATTTCTTTAGAAGAATGTGCAAATATAAAAGAGATACAAAATAAATTGAAAGAATATAAAGAAAAAAATAAATTACCAAAAGACAAATGGGTAATTGCAAATAATTATGACCAAAACATATTAGAAGAAAAGAGAAATGTAACAAGAGAACAAATAGATGAAATAATAAAAGATAATCCAGTGGTCATAAATCATAAATCTGGACATAGTGGGGTGTTTAATACAAAAGCATTAGAAATGTTGAATATTACAGAAAAAACAGAAGCACCATTTGGAGGAATAATAGAAGTAAAAAATGGAAATTTAACAGGGCTATTAGAAGAAAATGCATATATAGAAATTATAAAAAAAGTACCAATGCCAAGTTTAGATGAACTAATAGAAGCATGCAAAAAAGCACAAGAGAAATATTTATCATATGGAATTACAACAGTACAAGAAGGTATGTTTGTAAAAGAACTCATACCAATATACCAAAAATTGATATCTAACAATATTTTAAAAGCAGATTTAATAACATATATAGATTTAAAAGCACAAGAAGAGATAAAAAAAGCTTTTCCACGAAATCTAAAGAAATATTATAAAAATATGAAAATAGCTGGATATAAGATATTTTTAGATGGTTCACCTCAATTAAGAACAGCATGGATGAAAACACCATATAAATCATTAAATGAAGATGATAATGAATATTTCGGATTTAATACAATGAGTGATGAAGAAGTGAAAGAAGCAGTAGAACAAGCCCATAAAGAAAATATGCAAATATTAGCACATTGCAATGGAGATAAAGCTGCCGAGCAATATATAAATGTAGTAAAGAACATAAATATGAGAGATGATAGACCGGTTATGATACATGCACAATTATTAAATGTTGATCAATTAGAAGAAGTGAAAAAATGTGATATTATACCTTCATTTTTTGTAGCACACACATACTATTGGGGAGATACACATATAAAGAATTTTGGATTAGAAAGAGCAAATAAGATAAGTCCATTAAAAAGTTCATTAGATAAAAATATAATATTTACATTGCATCAAGATTCTCCAGTAATAGAGCCAAATATGTTTGAAACAATATGGTGTGCAGTAAATAGAAAAACTAAATCTGGGATAACACTTGGAGAAGATGAACAAATATCAGTTTTAGATGGGATTAAAGCAGTAACAATTAATGGAGCATATCAATATTTTGAAGAAGATATCAAAGGAAGTATTAAAGAAGAAAAACTTGCTAATTTAGTAATAGTGGATAAAAATCCATTAAAAATTCCAAAAGAAGACATAAAAAATATAAAAATATTAGAAACTATTAAAGAAGGGAAAACATATAAAAGAATTGACACATAATATATTAAGGGGGATATTATGTGTTGTGAATATAATAATTTATGCAAAATTGCGTCAATAGCAATAATATTAGTTCTAATAATAGTAATAACAGGAGTAATATTTATAATAACAAATAATGGGATGCAGGAGCAAAAAAACATTTTAGTAGCGATAGCAAACCCAGGTGATAACACTACATTAGGATTTACAACAATAAGGTTCAGTGAAAATAGCATAGCAGAAGGAACCGCACTTTCACATGAAGAAGGTAGTGATGAAATTAGAATAAATGAATCAGGAATTTATCAAATATCATATCAATTATTTGGACAAAAAGAAGGAGCTGGATCATTTAATTTTAATGCAGTATTACTTGTAAATGACCAAACAATTGAAGATACTTTTAATGAAGGGCCTGTGTTAGAAGACGTAGTAAATAATAGATTAACATTAACAAGTACAGTAATCTTAAGATTAGAAGAAGGAGATGTATTAAAACTGCAAGGAGTATCAATTGAAGATATTTTATATAACAGAGCACGTATAGATATAGAAAAAATAGCATAATTGTAAATGTTGTCAAAAATTGCCAAAAGGTGCCAAAAGGGACGGGGCTTTTTGGCAATTTTTATATTAAATAGAAAATTTAAAAGATATTGATTTTAAAATAATATATGATAAAATGTATAAAAACAAATTATGGAGGGAAAAAATGGATAATGAAGAATTAGTTAAATATATAGAAAAAAATATCTTCCCACTATATAGTAGGAATGAAGAAGGTCATGGAATAAATCATATAAAAACAGTTATAGAAAGAAGCTTAAAATTTGCAAAGAATTATGATGTTGATATAAATATGTGTTATACGATTGCAGCTTATCATGATTTAGGACATTTTATTGATAGAAAAAGACATGAGGTGATATCTGCAGAAATGTTTATGGAAGATGAAAATATGAAGAAATTTTTTACAGATGAACAAAGAAAAACAATAAAAGAAGCAATTGAAGATCATAGAGCATCTTCAGATCATAAACCAAGAAGTATATACGGAATGATAGTAAGTACAGCAGACAGAACTATAAAAAATATTGATACATGTATAAGAAGGGCTTATTCTTATGGAAAGAAAAATTATGAAGGACTCACAGAAGAACAACAAATAGAAAGAGTATATGAACATTTAACAGAAAAGTATGGTCAAAACGGATATGCAAAAACTTATATAGAAGATAAAGAATATGAGGAGTCAATAAAAAAATTAAGAAAAGCCTTAGAAAATAAGGAAGAGTTCCTTGAAAGAGTAAAGGAAGTAATAAGAGAAAATGATGAAAAATAATTATAAATATTTTTAAACTATATTTGTGAACTGAGAAAGGAATGTTAATAAAATGAAAATTGCAATTATTTCTGATATACATGGTAATTTGGAAGCCTTAACAGCGACATTAGAAGATATAGAAAAAAGAAATGTTAATGAAATTATTTGTTTAGGAGATATTATAGCAAAAGGAATTCATCCAAAAGAATGTCTGGATTTAATAAGGAAAAAATGTAAAATTGTAATACGAGGAAATTGTGACAGATATTTTTCAGAAGAACATAAAAATCCAGATGAATTACCAGAAATTGAGCAAAAAAGAATAAAATGGAATCAATCAATGATAAATAAAGAAGATAGAGAGTATTTATTAAATTTGCCGTTTAGCTATGAATTTTATATGAGTGGGAGTTTGGTAAGAGTATTTCATGCAACGCCTGAATTTGACAACAAAACAGTATTAAATGTGGATAAACCAGAAACAAAGTATAAAATGTTTTTACCAAGTGAAAAAACCATGACTCAAGATACCGCAGATGTTATAATATATGGACATATACATCATCCATATATGGATAAAATATATAATAAAACAATTATAAATGTAGGAAGCGTAGGAAATTCATATGATGTTATTAGAAATCCACAAAAAGATAGTAATGTATTAGAAACAACCAAAAGTAACTATTTAATTATTGAAGGAGATTATGAAAGTAGAAAATATTATTCAGATATTTCTTTCCAATTTATAAAAGTTCCATATAATATAGATAAAGAATTGGAAGAAGAAAATTTGAATATAGAAAAAGAAAACTACAGGTTTGAATTAAAAGAAGGAAGATATAGAGATATGACAAGAGTAAACGAAAATTTCAAAAAACTAGGAATAGATGCTGATAATTTTTAAGAAAAAGTTAAAGATTTATATTTTTCAAAATAATGACTTGCGTTTACAAATAGAATTGTAAACAAAGTCTTTTTTGCTTTATGAAATATTTATGGGAATTAAAATTTTATTAGAACATCTAAATATTATTTAAAGTATAAAGATTTGTGTAAATAATATGAGAAAATTGTGAAATATTGTAGAAAATTGAAATAAAAGTATTGACTTAAAGTAAACTTCAAGTGATATATTAATAACACAAAAGCAAAAAAGGAGAATGAAACATATGAAAACATTATATTTTGATTGCTCTAGTGGAATTAGTGGAAATATGACACTAGGTGCATTGCTAGAAATTGTAGGAAATGAAAACTACTTAATAGAAGAATTAAAAAAATTAAAGGTAGACGGATATAAAATAGAAATATCAAAAAAAATAAAAAATGGAATTACAGGGACATATGTAGATGTAATATTACAAGAAGAGCATAGTCATGGACACAATCATGACCATGAACATGAGCATCATCATGAACATAGAAACTTGAATGATGTATATTCTATTATAAATAACAGTACAATAGACGAGAAAAGTAAAGATTTAGCAAAAAGAATATTTGAAAGAGTAGCTAAAGCCGAAGCAAAAGTACACAATAAAACATTAGAAGAAGTACATTTTCATGAAGTAGGAGCAATAGATTCTATTGTAGATATAGTAGGAACAGCTATTTTAATAAACAAAATAAATCCAGATAGAATTATATCAAGTATTGTAAATGACGGATATGGTTTTATAGAATGTGCTCATGGAACAATGTCCGTACCAGTACCAGCCACAAGTGAAATATTTGCAAATTCTAAAGTAAAATTTAGGCAAATAGATGTAGATACAGAACTTGTAACCCCTACAGGAGCAGCAATAATAGCTGAGCTTGCAGAAGAATTTACAACACTACCTGCAATGGTAACAGAAAAGATAGGTTGGGGAGCAGGATTCAAAGATTTAAAAATACCAAATGTATTAAAAGTATATTATGGAAATATGCAAGAAAAAAATGAAAATTTTGTAGTAATGGAAACAAACATAGATGATTGCACAGGAGAAATTTTAGGGTATACATCTGAAAAACTATTTCAAAATGGAGCTTTGGATGTATTCTTTACACCAATATTTATGAAGAAGAATAGACCAGCATATAGATTAACTGTTGCTTGCAAAAAGGAAGATATGTTTAATTTGCAAAATATTATATTTAGAGAAACAACAACAATAGGAATTAGATACCGTTTTGAATCTAGAACAGAATTAGGAAGAGAACATATAGAAATAGATACAAAATATGGGAAATTAAAAGCAAAGAAAGTAACAAATGATGGAGAAACATACATATATCCAGAATACGAAAGCTTAAAAGAATTAGCAGAAAAAAATAATATACCAATCAAAGAATTGTATAAATTGGAAGAATTAAAAGCAAAAGGAAACAAATAATAAACACTAAATAGTAAAAAATATTTATATAGAGGTATATTTAAGTTGATATATCTTAAAAAGTACCTTATGTCATTTTAAATATACCTCTGTATTAAAGAATAGAGAGGTATAATACATCCCCTTTTATTCATTTAGATAAGAGTTACACTCATAACCATTAGTAACTCTTTATACCCCAAATTGTCAAAACAAAAAGTTTGATGATTTGGGGTTATTTAATTGATAAAAAATTATTTAAAAAATTTGAAAAAAGTATTGACAATTGAACATACATTCAACTATAATATAATAAAGTTGAATAATCGTTCAACTATTAAAACTTTATAAATTGTTTGTATAAAAATCAAAAAAAAGGAGGATTTGATATGTCGATAAATGAATTAATGTGTGATTGCAATATAATACATCAAGATGCAGTAAATAAAACTCTAAAAAAAATGCCGAATCAAGACTTATTCGATAAACTAGCTGAATTCTTTAAAATCATTGGTGATCCAACAAGAACAAAAATATTATTTGCACTAGATCAAAATGAAATGTGCGTGTGTGATATAGCAAATGTGCTTGGAATGACAAAATCATCAATATCACATCAATTAGCGACATTAAGAAGTAGTGGAATAGTAAAGTGTAGAAGAGAAGGAAAAGAAGTATATTATACACTAGATGATGAACATGTTAAACAAGTATTTGAAATAGGAATAGAGCATATAGAACATAAAAATAAAATGGAAAATCAAGATCAAAATCTTTCAAAATAATACTAAATGAATGAAAGGAAGGAATTAAAAATGTGTTTAAAATTAAAAATAAAAGGATTAGATTGTGCAAATTGTGCAAATGAATTAGAAAGAGCAATTGAAAAGATAGATGGAGTAGACAAAGTAAATATCAATTTTATTACAGAAAAAATGGAATTAGAATATGATGATAAAAACGAAGAAGAAATATTAAAAAAAGTAAAGAAAGTAATAAAAAGAGAAGAACCAGATGTAAATATTGAAAAAATATAACTTAAAAATACGAATAAACTAAAATTAATCATTTTTCAAATATTAATAATTTTGAGGAAGGGGAAAATAAGTCATGAAGAAAAAAACAATAAAAATAGTAATAGCACTCATACTATTTATATTTGCTATGGTTGTAAAATTTGAAAACGAATTAATAAATAAAGGAATATTCATAATTTCATATATCATAGTAGGATTTGAAATACTAAGAAAAGCGGTAAGAAATATATTTAGAGGGAAAGTATTTGATGAAAACTTTTTAATGTCAGTAGCAACAATAGGAGCATTTGGAATCGGAGAATTTCCAGAGGCAGTAGCAGTAATGCTATTTTATCAAATAGGAGAATTATTTCAAAGTTATGCAGTAGATAAATCAAGAAAATCAATAGCAAGCCTAATGGATATAAGACCAGACTATGCAAATATATATAGAGACGAAAAAATAGAAAAAGTAAATCCAGAAGAAGTAAAAATAGGAGACACAATAATAGTAAAACCAGGGGAAAAAATACCATTAGATGGAACAATTATTGAAGGAACAACAACATTAGATACAAAAGCATTAACAGGAGAATCATTACCAAGAGAAGCAAAAGAAGGAGACAAAGTACTAAGTGGATGTATCAACTTAAATGGTGTAATAAAAATCAAAGTAGAAAAAGAATATGGAGAATCAACTGTAAGCAAAATACTAGATTTAGTTGAAAATGCAAGCAGTAAAAAATCAAAATCAGAGAACTTCATAACAAAATTTGCAAAATACTATACACCAATAGTAGTTATAATAGCACTAATATTAGCAATAATACCACCATTATTTATCACAGGAGCAACATTCTCAGACTGGGTATATAGAGCATTATCATTTTTAGTAGTATCATGCCCATGTGCATTAGTAATATCAATACCATTGAGTTTCTTTGGAGGAATAGGTGGAGCATCTAAAATGGGAGTGTTAATAAAAGGAAGCAACTACTTAGAAGCACTATCAAATACAGAAATAGCAGTATTTGATAAAACAGGAACATTAACAAAAGGAGTATTTGAAGTACAAAAAATTGAACCAGTGGGAATATCAAAAGAAGAACTATTAAAAATATCAGCATATGCAGAAAACTATTCAAATCATCCAATATCAAAATCAATAAAACAAGCATACAATAAAAAAATAGATGAAAAACAAATTTCAAACTATGAAGAAATATCAGGACTAGGAATTAGTGCTAGAATAAATAATGAAGAAGTATTTGTAGGAAACGAAAAACTAATGCAAAAAGAAAATATAGAATACGAAAAATGCAAAGACATAGGAACAATATTATATGTAGCAATAAACAAAAAATATGCAGGATATATATTAATAGCAGACGAAATCAAAAAAGACTCTAAACAAACAATCGAAGAATTGAAAAAGAATGGAATAAAACAAACAGTAATGCTAACAGGAGACAAAAAAGAAGTAGGAGAAAGTGTAGCAAAAGAAATAGGAATAGACAAAGTATATACAGAACTATTACCAACAGATAAAGTACAAAAAGTGGAAGAATTATTAAAAACAAAAACAGCAAAAGGAAAATTAGCATTTGTAGGAGATGGAATAAATGATGCACCAGTATTAGCACTAGCAGATATAGGAATAGCAATGGGAGGACTAGGAGCAGACAGTGCAATAGAAGCAGCAGATGTAGTTATAATGACAGATGAACCATCAAAAATAATAAAATCAATAAAACTATCTAAAAAAACAATGAAAATAGTCAAAGAAAATATCATATTTGCAATAGCAATCAAAATATTAGTCTTAATACTAGCAGCACTTGGAATATCAACAATGTGGGAAGCAGTATTTGCAGATGTAGGAGTATCAATAATAGCAATAATAAACGCATTAAGAGCCTTAAAAGGCTAATGGTCAATTTGGTCAATTGGGGGACAGGTACCAATTAACCAAAAATGGTCAATCTGGGACAGGTTTATGTGGATTAAAAATATTGCCCAACTAACCAAAAATGAAAAAAATAGGAGGTAGTGTTATTATGAAAGAAACAATTATTAAAGTAAACGGAATGGTTTGTGGAGGTTGTGAAAACAGAGTTAAGAATGCTTTAAGCCAAATAGATGGAGTAGAAAATGTTGAAGCAAGCTTTGAGACAGGCATTGTAAAAGTTAATGCTGATGAAAAGGTAACAAAGGAAGCTATGACTGATGTGATAAAAGACTTAGATTTTGAAGTGGAAGAATAGAATGAAATAAAGTAACAGCAAACTGTATTAATTTTGTAATACAGTTTGAAAAATTGTTTGTTGACCGAATTTAGTAAGTCAGAAGGGAATGTAATTAAGTATGAAAAAGATAATTTTATCAATAGAAGGCATGACTTGTAGTGCCTGTTCGAATGGACTTGAAAAATATCTAAATAAGCAAGATGGAATTAAGCAAGCATCAGTAAATTTAGTTATGGCAAATGCAAGCATTGAGTATGATGAAAAGAAGTTAAATATTGAACAATTAAATGAATTTGTAAAAAAAGCAGGATTTAAAAGTTTAGGTGAATTTAAGGAAATAAAGATTGAAGGTAAAAACAAAAAAGAAAAGGTAAAATTTATTATATTTACCATACTTGCAATTATTTTCATGTATATTGCAATGGGGCATATGGTGAATCTGCCAACATTTTCCTTTATAGATGTAAATCAAAATCCTATTGGCTATACAATTTGTTTATTGATATTTGCAATTCTATTTATTGTTTATGGATTTGATATTTTAAAAAACGGATATAAAAATCTGATACATAGAACTCCAAACATGGATACACTTGTAGGAATAGGAGTTTTAAGTAGTTTTTTATATAGCATATATAGTATGATTTTAATTATAAAAGGAGACACATCATCGATTCACAATTTATATTTTGAATCTGCAGCAATGGTTATTTATTTTGTGAAATTAGGAAGATATTTAGATGGATTAAGTAAGGATAAAACAAAAGAAGCAATACAAAAGTTGGTAAAAATAACACCTGAAAGTGCAACAATAAAGATAAATGGAAAAGAAAAAAAGGTGACAATAGATGAAGTTAAAAAAGGTGATATTGTAGTAAGTAAGCCAGGTGAAAGAATTTCAGTTGATGGAGAAATAACTGAAGGAAAGGCACATTTGGACGAATCATTTATAACAGGAGAAAGTAAACCAGTAAATAAAGGTATAGGAGAAAAGGTTATTGCAGGAAGCATTAATTATGATGGATATATTGAATATAAAGCAGAAAAAATAGGAAAAGAGTCAACAATATCAGAAATAGTAAAATTAGTTGTTGAAGCAAGTAATACTAAAGCTCCAATTGCAAAGATTGCAGATAAGGTTTCAAGCTTTTTTGTACCAGCAGTTATCTTGCTTGCAATTTTAACATTTATTGTATATCTAATATTAGGTTATGATTTTGCAAGTAGTTTAATTGTATTTGTAACAATATTAGTAGTTGCATGTCCATGTAGTCTAGGATTAGCTACACCACTTGCAATTGTAGTGGCAGAAGGGCTATGTGCAAGTAATGGAATATTAGTAAAGAAAAGTGAAATACTAGAAAATGCACAAAAAATAGATACAATAGTGTTTGATAAAACAGGAACATTGACATATGGACGCTTAAAAATTTCTGAAATTAAAAATTATAGTGATATGAAAAAAGATGACTTATTGCAAATAATCGGTAGTATTGAAAGTAAATCAAGTCATCCTATTGGAAAAGCATTTACTGATTACCTAGAAGAAAATAAGTTAAAGAAATTAGAAGTAAAAGAATTTGGAAATGTTAGTGGATATGGAATTATTGGTAGAGTAAATAATCAAAAGATGATCATAGGAAATGCGAAAATATTGCAAAATTTTAATATAGAAAATAAATATGAAGATGATGAAAAAGATTTAGCTAAAAAAGGAAATAGTATTGTTTATGTAGTAAAAGACAATCAAATAATTGCGTTAATAGGTGTGAACGATATAGTAAGAGATAATGCAAAAGAAGTAATGCAAAAACTAAATGAAAATAAAATTGAAACAATAATGTTAACAGGTGATAATAAAGAAACTGCAGAGAAAATAGCTCAAGATATAGGAATTACGAAAGTTATATCAAATGTATTACCAGCAGAAAAGACTAAAGTCATAAAAGAGTTAAAGACAGAAAATAAATATGTTATGATGTGTGGTGATGGAATAAATGATAGTCCAGCGCTAGCAACAGCAGATATAGGTGTAAGTGTAAAAAGTGGTACAGATATAGCTATGGATTCATCAGATGTAATACTTACTAGAAATAATCTAGATAGTATTTTGAAATTAATAAATATTAGTAAAAAAACAATAAAAATTATAAAAGAAAATTTATTTTGGGCATTTTTCTATAATGTGTTAATGATTCCAATTGCAATGGGAATTTTAAGACCTCTTGGAATTGCTATAAATCCTATGATAGCAAGTTTAGCTATGGTTATAAGCAGTTTGACTGTAATATTAAATACTTTGAGATTAAGAAGTAAGAAAATAGTAGAATAATAAAAATAAAGCAAGAAATGAAAAATATTCTTGCTTTTATCATGCTATAAAATAGCTCCTAAAATCAAAATACCAATATTATCATTATAAATTTCATCAAATTGAGAAATAGGGAGAGGATTTTCACCAATACCAGCTTCAATAGTATATCCGGGTCTATTATAGTTTTGGATAAACCAATCTTTATATCCTGCAAAACTAGAATTGTATGGTGTTTCAGATAATCTGTATCCACTTGCATTAGATAACTGCTGGCCAATTGTTAAGCTATCTGGTGGATTATAATTTTGAAATTGCCAATAGATTTCTTGACCTTGTGTATGATAAGCGATAACTAATCTAAAGTCATGCATTAATGTGAAATTATAAATGCTTAAAGCTTCAGGTTCGGTAAGTGGACCAAAACCAACAAAATCACGAGGAGCAGGTTTATCAAATCCTTGGGAATATTTAATTTCTTTGGCTTGCTCCCAGCCAGCAGGAAATTGTAAATTTAAATCAACACCTATCGTCTTTCGTAACTTCCACCAACAAAAATAAAATATAAAAATTGGCAATTACCTGTGAAAACTGGGTTTCAGTTAAATGTATTAGAGTAGTTAAACTACTCTTTTTTGAATTGTAAGAATTAATTCTAGTTTATTACTAGAAATATATAAGTAACTTGTCCAAGATAATATAAAAAAGCCACAAAATCGATTGTTGTGTAAATTAAGAAAGGTTGTGAGGAGAGATGTTTACTTAAAAGCAAACAAAAAGACAGGATTAAAATATAAAAAATAAAAGAGGAGGAAGAATATTAACAAAAAGTGGACAACTTGGAGAGGTCTAAATGACCTCCTCGATTTTTAAGAGCACCCAGCTAAAAGCCACGCTTTTAGGCAGTTTTCGGGCGAGGGGAGGTCGCCCTGATCCTGCAAAATTGCTAAAAGCAATTTTGATGTGCAAGGAGCAAAGGCAGGGAGAAAATATGGAGAATAAGGAAGAAAATGAAAAATTAGTTAGAGTAACAATAAATAAGTTGAATGTATCAAGTTTTCATTGGAAAGATGAAATATAAAATTATAGGATTTATAATTGAATATTATTATTTCTTATGGTATATTATAGAAAACAAACAAGATTGGAGCAAAAAAATGAACTATAAAATGGATTTATTAGCACAAAATCAAAACTTGCTAATAAATGCAGATGTAAAAGTAGAAGACAGAGAATATTCTGCCGATGAAATAAAAAAGGACATTGCAGAAATAAGTAGTTATATAATGAGTAAAAGTAGTAAAAATGGTGATATTGCAAAAGCACAAACAGAA
>CAJFJY010000014.1 GCA_904384205.1 uncultured Clostridia bacterium
AATGTAATAATTTATTAATTCTTCCAGTTCCCCCATTCTAAAAATTCTAACAAAAGTTTTTCAAACTTTTGAGAATTTTTGAACGGTCCCCACCGCTTTACAGAATTAATAAATTATTACATTCTTGCGCTATTTAAATTTTAGTTATGCTGAACTGGAACTTTTTAGAATTGACTATAATTTGTAATATGCAAGATTTTAGGACTGTTCTACTAATCAGAAACTTATACTTTCTGATTAGTAGAACAGTCGCTTCGCTCTAACGGTTGCACACAAATTTATTTCATAAATTTGGCGCATGAACAAATTTACGGAAAGCCAAAGAAAAGGTTTAAAGTTTGTACAAATTTAAGGCTTTCCGATTTGTTCCTTTTGGACAAAATTTGTTCTTTTTTGTACGTTCCTATTGAATATTTCTTAATGCTTCAATTCTAGCTTCTGTACTTGGGTGTGTTGACCAAATGCTAGATTTTTTCTTTTTGCCCTTATCTCCGTCTTTTTTGAATGGACTTACAATATACATGTTAGCTGTTGCAGAGTTTGCCGTTTGTAATTCATTTGGATCACTGTCTAATTTTTGTAAAGCAGATATTAACCCATCTGGATTACGTGTAAGTTCTACTGCTGTGGCATCTGCTAAAAATTCTCTTTTTCTTGATAAAGCTAATTGCATAAGTGTTCCAAAAATTGGTGATAAAATAAGTAAAACAAGACCAATTAACATTAAAATAGCATTTCCTTTGTTATCACTATCACTGTCTCTTGCTCCACCCCAGAATATAACTCTAGATACTATATCAGCTAGCATAACAATAAATCCAACTAGAATTGATACAACAGCACTTACCAAAATATCATAGTTTTTAATATGACTAACTTCATGTGCCAAAACACCTTCTAGTTCATAATAATCTAGTTTTTCTAATAATCCTGTTGTTACACAGACTACGGCATGTTCAGGATTTCTACCTGTTGCAAAAGCATTTGGTTGAGGGTCTTCTACAACATATAGGTCAGGCTTTCTTGGTAAATCAGCTGTTACCATTAATGAATCTAATATGTTTACTAGCTTTTGATCTTCTTCTTTGGTTGCTGGTCTTGCTTTACAAGATGCTAAAACAATTTTATCACTATAGTAATAAGAAGCCCAAGCACTACCAATTGAAAAGATTAGTGCTATAACAATAGAAAATGTACCCAACCTTAAAGCATTACATACATAATATATAATTAATGTTACAACTAATATAAATATTCCAATTATTACACCTGACTCAATTTTATTTTTTCTGATATTTTTGAACATTTTAATTCCTTCCTTTATTACATATTATTATGCCTCAATTTTAAAAAAATATAGAATTAAAGATTCAAATTTAGAACTTTAATTCTATATTAAAGTTTTAAGCATTTTTTCCGAAATCTACTTTAACATTCTTTTTAACTTCTGCATTTTCAACTTCAAATAAATCACGTTCTTTAAAATTAAAGATGTTTGCAATTATATTTGAAGGGAATATTTGTAGTTTTTCATTATATCTTGTAGCAGTATCATTGTAAAATTGTCTTGCAAAAGAAATTTTATTTTCTGTATTTCTTAATTCTTCAGATAATTCAGAGAAGTTTTGGTTAGCCTTTAAATCTGGATAATTTTCAGAAACAGCCATTATTGTTTTCAATGTATCTGATAATTGATTGTCTAATGCAGCTTTTTCTGATACAGTGTTTGCACCAGCCCATGCTGTTCTTAAATCAGCTATTTTTGTAAATGTTTCAGATTCGTGATTCATGTAACCTTTAACTGTTTCAACGAAATTAGGGATTAAATCAAATCTTCTTTGTAATTGTACATCAATTTGGCTCCATGCGTTATCTACTCTTATTCTTGCAGAAACTAAACTGTTGTACATTGCAATTACAGCAATTATTAGAACTACTACTATTGCTAATATTATCCAACCTATCATTTTTATCCTCCTTTGATTCATATTATTTATATTATAATACCATATTGATGAATATATTACAATGCTTTTGTGTATTTTGTGTGAAAATTTTGTTACAGTTCAGCACCTAAAAAATATTTACGCTCCCGAATGTAATAATTTATTAATTTTTCCGTCTCCCCATTCTAACAAAAGTTTTTCAAACTTTTGAGAATTGTTGAACGGTCCCCACAAACCCCTTCAAAATTAATAAATTATTACATTCTTGCGCTATTTAAATTTTAATTGTGCTGAACTGTAACAAATTTTTGGAATAATTATAAAATTTATAGAATATAATAAAGTATAGGGACTTATTTGTATACAAGCTATTTGAGTAAAAAAGAAAATATGTTTACAATAAAAGACAATAAAAATAAAACCAGGAACAGCTAGGGAATTAAGCGTTTGAATGGAAAATTTGACAAAAAAATGAAAATATTGTATAATATAAGATGTGTTACCAAAGGAGGTAAGAAAAAATGAAAAATGAAGAAAAAGCTTCGTTTTCAATAATAAAAATAATATGTGTTAGTATCATTTTAATATTGATTTCAGGAATCAGCGTAATGGCTGTCGGAACAAATTTTAATGATGTAACAATAGTTTTACAAAATGGATATGAATTAACAGCTATGACTTCTAAGGCAACAGTATCTGATATATTGGAAGAAAATAGTATAGTATTAGAAGAAAATCAAAAGACAATCCCAGAGCTAGATGAAGAAGTAACAGAAGGAACAGTTATAAAAATAGTGGATAAGTCATATAATGAAGTGAAAATTGCAAATGTTTCTGAAAATGGTGTAGAGACAACATTAGATGAATTGTTAAAAAATTACGCACCAATTACTGAAAAAATAGTTACAGAACAAGTTTCAATCCCATTTGAAACAGTAACAAAAAATACAGCAGGATCATCTACAAATACAACAAATAAAGTATTGCAAGAAGGAAAAGATGGAATAAAAGAGGTAACATATAAAATAAAATATCAAAATGACGTAGAGATTGAAAAGACTGTATTAGAAGAAAAAGTTATTCAAGAACCAGTAAATAAAATAGTACAAGTAAATAAAAAAGTGACATCAAGAAGCTCTACAACTACAAGAACAAGTTCAACACCAAGTACAACAGCAAAAACAAGTGGAACAATATATAAAATAACAGCATATTGTCCTTGTAGCAAATGTTGTGGTAAATCAAATGGTATAACAGCGTCAGGAACAAAAGCAAAAGCAGGAAGAACAGTAGCAGCATCAAGTAAATTTGCAATGGGAACAAAATTAAATATAAATGGACATATTTATACAGTAGAAGATAGAGGCGGAGCTATTAATGGTAATAAAATAGACATATTTGTAAATACTCATGCAGAAGCATTAGCATGGGGAGTAAGATACTTACCAGTAAGTGTAGCAAACTAAAAAATCAAGAAAAATGCTCACATTTCAAGTTTTATCTTGAAATATGAGCATTTTTGAGCTATAATATAAAAATAGTATAAAGAAAAAATTAGGAGAAATTAAAAATGAAATTAATATCATGGAATGTAAATGGAATAAGAGCATGTGTAAATAAAGGATTTAAAGACTTTTTTAAAGAAACAGATGCAGATATATTTTGTATCCAAGAAACAAAATGTCAGAAAGGACAAATTGATTTAGAATTCGAAGGATATAAAAGTTATTGGAATAGTGCAGAAAGAAAAGGATATTCAGGAACAGCAATATTTACAAAAAAAGAACCACAAAGTGTTTTTTATGGTATAGGAATAGAGGAACATGATTTAGAAGGAAGAGTAATAACTTTAGAATTTGATAAATATTATATTGTAACAATATATACACCAAATTCTAAGAGAGAATTAGAAAGATTAGATTATAGACAAATATGGGAAGATGAAGTTAGGAAGTATCTTTTAGATTTAAGCAAAAAAAAGCCAGTTATAATGTGTGGAGATTTAAATGTAGCACATGAAGAAATAGATCTAAAAAATCCTAAAACAAATAGAGGTAATGCAGGATTTACAGATGAAGAAAGAGCAAAAATGACAGAACTTTTAAAATCAGGTTTTGTAGATACATTTAGATATTTATATCCAGACAAAACAGATGCATATAGTTGGTGGTCATATATGGGAAAAGCAAGAGAAAAGAATATTGGATGGAGGATAGATTATTTCATAGTTTCTAAAAATATAAAAGATAAAATAAAAGATGCAATCATTTATCCAGAAGTAATGGGAAGTGACCATTGTCCAGTAGGATTAATAATTGATTTATAAGGAAAATGTTGCTGTTCTGATAAAATATAACTATATTTAATTAAATTCTTATAAAAATTTTCCGAATAGCATAAAGTTTATAGGTATTTAAAAAACCTAAATATCAAATAAGGGTAAGATGTAAAATGAATGAATTTAAAAGTCATAGTAAAAAGTGGTTATATTGGTTTTTATTTGCAGTGGCAGTCATAATAGTGTATAAAGCATTAGATAGTTTTACAGATGTAATGAATGCAGTAGGAACATTTTTTGAAGTTATTGCACCATTTTTAGCAGGTATATTTATAGCTTATTTGTTATATTTACCAAGTAGAAGATTAGAACAAGCTTTAAAAAAAGCAAAACCTAAATTTATTTCGAAAAGAGCAAGGACAATAAGTGTAATTTTAGTTTATATAATAGTCTTATTATTGATAATTATATTATTTACAGTAATTGTACCTGTTCTATTTCAGAGTATAGTAGATTTATTAAACAATATTCCAGGTTATGTTCAAACAGTAATAAATGACTATAATAGTTTGCCAGATGATTCATTCTGGAAAAGTGAAATAGTAAATGATACAATAACAAGTATCCAAAATTTAGATATAAAGCAATATTTCCAATTAGATAGAATATTGGAATATTTAAGTGGAGCAATAAGTGCAGTATTTAGTATAGTAGATATATTTATAGCTGTAATTGTTTCAATATACATATTAATACAAAGAAAGCAAATATTAAACTTTTTAAAAAGACTTGCAAGGGCTGTATTTCATAAGAAAACATATGATAATATCGGAAGATATTTTAATGATTCAAATACAATATTCTGTAAGTTCATAGCAAGCCAATTTTTAGATGCGATTGTTGTTGGAATATTAGTTAGTATAGCTTTAACTATAATGGGAGTGCAATATGCACCAGTATTAGGATTTTTTATAGGATTATTTAACATGATACCATATTTTGGAGCAATAATTGCAACAGCAATTGCAGCAATAATAACTTTAATTACAGGTGGATTATCACAAGCAATATGGATGTTAATAGTAGTTATAATTTTACAACAAATAGATGCAAATATTATAAATCCAAAAATTGTCGGAAAATCATTAAAAATGAGTCCTTTGCTAGTTATTTTTGCAGTAACAGTTGGAGGAGCATTTTTTGGAGTACTTGGAATGTTTTTAGCAGTTCCAATAATTGCTATAATCAAGTTACTAGTTGAAGATTACATAGATTATAAAAACGAGAAAAGCGAGAAAAGGGACGTATCAAATTGAACAAAATTTGTTCAAAAGGGACAGACCTGTTTGATAAATTAAAAAAATCTCAGATAATAAATTTAAATCTGGGATTTTTAAATTTGTTATATGAAATAGCACTTTTTTATGCCAAAAAAATTCTTTTAAAACCTTGACATCCGTAAGTAAAATTTGATATAATATAATCTGAATTTTGTAAATTTTTCTAATTTTAGAAAAATGTCGTTAAATTTATTCAAAAGTTTTAAATTTTTTAAGAAAAGAGGAATTAAATATAGAAATCCGTAAGAGTTCTTTAATTGCAAAGCAGACAATTAAAAACGATTAAGAGGAGCTATATTCTAAGAGGGACTTTTCCTAAAAATCAAATAAATTATTTCTGCTTCAAATTAAAATAAGGAGTGATTTTTTTGAAAATTCGAGACGTTAAATACGAAAAGGCATCAAGGAAAGATTTTGCAAAAGTCGGCGATTTCATCGAAATGCCAAACTTAATCAAAGTACAAAGGGATTCATATGAATGGTTTGTAGAAGAAGGATTAGGAGAAGTATTAAGAGATATTTCACCAATCGAAGACTATTCAGGAAACTTAGTACTTGAATTTTTTGACTATTACATGGAAGACAAGACAAAATACACATTAGAAGAAGCAAAAGAAAGAGACGCAACATATTCAACAAGACTACATGTAAAAGTAAGATTAATCAATCGTGAAACAGGAGAAATTAAAGAGCAAGAAATCTATTTAGGTGATTTCCCATTAATGACAGATAGTGGAACATTTATAATCAATGGTGCAGAAAGAGTTGTAGTAAGCCAATTAGTACGTTCACCAGGATGTTATTATGACGAAATATTTGACACAAAAACAGGAAAGAAAACATATACATCAACAATTATGCCATTAAGAGGAGCATGGCTTGAATATGAAACAGATGGAAATGATATTTTCTGGGTACGTGTTGATAGAACAAGAAAAGTACCAATTACAACACTATTAAGAGCAATAGGAGTAGTTACAGATGACCAAATAAGAGAACTATTTGGAGAAGAAGAACTATTAACAGCAACAATCGCAAAAGACCCAATAAAAACACAAGAAGATGCATTAATAGAAATCTACAAAAAATTAAGACCAGGGGAATTACCAACAGTTGAAGCAGCAAGAACATTATTTAATGGATTATTCTATGACAATAGAAGATATGATTTAGCAAAAGTAGGACGTTATAAATATAACCAAAAACTAGGACTAGCAGGAAGAATAAAAGGAAAAATATCAGCAAATGATGTAGTTGATCCAGAAACAGGAGAAGTACTAGTACAAGCAGGAGAAGTTATATCAGAAGAAGTGGCTGAAAACATCCAAAATTCTGGTATAAATATAGTAGATGTTTTAGTCGGAGAAAGAAAAGTAAGAGTTATAGGAAATGCTACATGTAACATACATAAAGTTTTACCAGATGTTGACTTAAGCTCATTACATTTCAAAGAAAATGTAAATTATGATATATTAAAAAATATTATAGATAATACAGATGAAAAAGATTTAGTAAAAGTTTTAAAAGAAAGATATGATGAATTAGTGCCAAAACACATCACAACAGAAGATATGATAGCATCAATTAACTGGTTATTAAACTTCTATCATGGATTAGGTAAAAAAGATGATATAGACCATTTAGCAAATCGTAGAATTCGTTGTGTAGGTGAGTTATTACAAAATCAATTTAGAATTGGTTTAACAAGATTAGAAAGAGTAGTTCGTGAAAGAATGACAATTCAAGATTTAGATGTTGTAACACCACAAACATTAATAAACACAAAACCAATTACATCATCAATAAGAGAATTCTTTGGAAGCTCACAATTATCACAATTCATGGATCAAACAAATCCACTTTCAGAACTAACACATAAAAGAAGAATATCAGCATTAGGACCAGGAGGTCTAACACGTGAAAGAGCTGGATTCGAAGTTCGTGACGTTCACTATACACACTATGGAAGACTATGCCCAATAGAATCACCAGAAGGACCAAATATAGGACTTATATCAGCACTTTCATCATTTGCACAAATAAATGAATATGGATTTATAGAAACACCATATCGTAAGATAGACCCAGAAACACATAGAGCAACAGACATTGTAGAATACATGAGTGCAGATGTAGAAGATAATTATATAATTGCACAAGCATCAGAACCAATGGATAAAAACGGTGAATTTTTAAATGACAGAATAAGAGTAAGATATAGAAACGATATTATAGAGGTTGATAAAAATCAAGTTCAATATGTAGATGTATCACCAAAACAATTAGTATCTATAGCAGCAGCAATGATACCATTCTTAGAACATGATGATGCAAAAAGAGCCTTAATGGGTGCAAACATGCAACGTCAAGCAGTACCACTTATGATTACAGAATCTCCAATA
Source organism: uncultured Clostridia bacterium (assembly GCA_904384205.1). Taxonomy (GTDB): domain Bacteria; phylum Bacillota; class Clostridia; order TANB77; family CAG-508; genus CAG-269. The sequence continues at coordinate 7,967 of CAJFJY010000014.1, forward strand.
GTAGGAACAGGAATGGAATATAGAGCAGCAAAAGACTCTGGAATATTAGTATTAGCAGAAGATGATGGTGTAGTTCAAAAAGTTACTGCAGATAATATTACAGTTAAATATAATAATGGAAAGACAGTAGTACACAAACTTCGTAAATTCAAGAGAACAAATGGTGGAACATGTATTAATCAAAGACCAATTGTTAAAAAAGGTGAGATAGTAAAAAAAGGAGATGCCATTGCAGATGGTCCATCAACAAAAAATGGAGAAATGTCTCTTGGAAAAAATGTTTTAGTAGCATTCTCAACATGGGAAGGATATAACTACGAAGATGCTATTTTGTTAAATGAAAGACTAGTAAAAGAAGATGTATTCACATCAATACATATTGAAGAATATGATTGTGAATGCCGTGATACAAAATTAGGACCAGAAGAAATAACAAGAGATATACCAAATGTTGGTGATGATGTATTAAAAGACCTAGATGAAAATGGAATTATAAGAATAGGTGCAGAAGTAAGACCAGGAGATATATTAGTTGGTAAAGTTACTCCAAAAGGAGAAACAGAACTAACAGCAGAAGAAAGACTACTTCGAGCTATCTTTGGTGAGAAAGCTAGAGAAGTTAGAGACACTTCTTTAAGAGTACCACATGGAGAAGCAGGAACAATAGTAGATGTAAAAATCTTCACAAGAGATAATTCTGATGAATTAGGACCTGGAGTAAATCAAATAATACGTTGTTATATAGCAACAAAAAGAAAAATATCAGTCGGAGATAAAATGGCTGGACGTCATGGTAATAAAGGTGTTATCTCAAGAGTATTACCATCAGAAGATATGCCATTCTTACCAGATGGAACACCAATAGATATCTTATTAAACCCATTAGGTGTGCCTTCACGTATGAACTTAGGACAAGTTTTAGAGGTACATTTAGGAGGAGCTGCAAAAGCATTAGGATGGCATGTATCAACACCAGTATTTGATGGTGCAACACAAGAAGATGTTGAAGAATTATTAGCACAAGCTGGAATGAGCAAAGACGGAAAATCAATACTATATGATGGAAGAACAGGAGATCCATTTGACAAACCAATTACAGTTGGTGTTATGTATATGTTAAAACTACATCACTTAGTAGATGATAAAATACATGCACGTTCAACAGGACCATACTCATTAGTAACACAACAACCATTAGGAGGAAAGGCACAATTTGGAGGACAACGTTTTGGAGAAATGGAAGTTTGGGCACTAGAAGCATATGGTGCAGCATATACATTACAAGAAATGTTAACAGTAAAATCAGATGATGTAGTGGGAAGAGTAAAAACATATGAAGCAATAGTAAAAGGAGAAAATATTCCAGAACCAGGAGTACCAGAAAGTTTCAAAGTTTTAGTAAAAGAACTACAATCATTAGGATTAGACGTAAGACTATATTCTGAAGATAATCAAGAATTAGAATTAAAAGAAAATATAGATGATGGAATTGATTATGATCCAGAAAAAGATAGAAAAATATTATCAGAAGAAGAAGTCTTAACAGACGAAGAATTAAAAGATAATTATGTAGAAGATGTAGAAAATCCAGATATGGACATTATGGATGAAGAAGATAGTGATGATTTATTTGAAGACTTAGGTGATGAAGGAGAAGAAGATATCTTTGATTCAGACCTAGCAAATGATAATTTGGATGACTAGAATATGAATAATTGAATAAATTTCAAAAAGTAAGTAAGCGACAGAAAGGAATTGCAAGAGCAGGGGAGAGTCTTATGAACTGTTTTGAAATTACCAATAAATATTCAAGGGGGAAATATAGTGGACGAATTAGATATTTTTAATAAGTTAAAAATCGGTATAGCGTCAGATGAAAAAGTAAGAGAATGGTCAAAAGGTGAAGTAAAAAAGCCAGAGACAATAAATTATAGAACATTGAAACCAGAAAAAGATGGATTATTCTGTGAAAGAATATTTGGACCAGTAAAAGACTGGGAATGTCACTGTGGTAAATATAAAAGAGTAAGATATAAAGGAATTGTATGTGATCGTTGTGGTGTTGAAGTTACAAAATCAAAAGTAAGAAGAGAAAGAATGGGACATATCGAACTTGCAGCACCAGTTGCACATATTTGGTATTTTAAAGGAATTCCAAGTAGAATTGCATTAATGTTAGATGTATCACCTAGAAACTTAGAAAAAGTTATATATTTTGCTTCATATATTGTTACAGATAAGGGAAAATCAGATTTAGTAAAATGCCAAGTTTTAAATGAAAAAGAATATCACGAAGCACAAGAGAAATATGGCGCTAAATCTTTTAAAGCTGAAATGGGAGCAGAAGCTATAAGGACATTACTAGAAGAAATTGATTTAGAAAAATTATCAAAAGAAATTAAAAAAGAAATAAAAAATGCGAGTGAACAAAAGAAAGCAAAATTAATAAAAAGATTAGATACAGTCGAAGCATTCAGAATTTCAGGGAATAGGCCGGAATGGATGATAATGGGTGTTGTACCAGTAATTCCACCAGATTTAAGGCCTATGGTTCAATTAGATGGTGGTAGATTTGCAACATCAGACCTAAATGATTTATATCGTAGAGTTATAAACAGAAATAATAGATTAAAAAGATTATTAGAATTAGGTGCACCTGAAATAATTGTAAGAAACGAAAAAAGAATGTTACAAGAATCAGTAGATGCATTAATAGATAATGGAAGAAGAGGACGTCCAGTTACAGGAGCAGGAAACAGACCATTAAAATCATTATCAGACTTATTAAAAGGAAAACAAGGACGTTTCCGTCAAAACCTACTTGGAAAACGTGTTGACTATTCAGGACGTTCAGTTATAGTAGTAGGACCAGAGCTAAAAATTTATCAATGTGGACTTCCAAAAGAAATGGCTGTAGAGTTATTTAAACCATTTGTTATGAAAGAATTAGTTGGTCGTGGAATAGCACAAAACATTAAAAATGCAAAAAGAATGGTAGAAAGACTAAAACCAGAAGTATGGGGAATTTTGGAAGATGTTATAAAAGATCATCCGGTAATGCTTAACCGTGCTCCTACATTACACAGACTTGGTATTCAATCATTTGAACCAGTGCTTGTAGAAGGTAGAGCTATTAAATTACACCCACTTGTTTGTGAAGCATTTAATGCTGACTTCGATGGAGACCAAATGGCTGTGCATTTACCATTATCACTAGAGGCACAAGCAGAATCAAGATATCTTATGTTATCAACAAACAACTTATTAAAACCACAAGATGGTAAACCAGTTGCAGTTCCAAGACTTGACATGATTTTAGGAAGTTATTACTTAACAATGGTATTAGATGGAGAAAAAGGAGAAGGTAAATATTTTACAGATCCTGATGAAGCAATAATGGCATTTGAAAACCATGATGTTGGTATCCATGCAAAGATATTTGTTAGAGTTACAAAAGAAATAAATGGAGAAATGAAATCAAAGAAAATTGAAACAAGTATTGGAAGAATCATATTCAACCAAGGTATACCACAAGATTTAGGATTTATAAATAGAGAGGAAGATCCATTCCAATATGAAATAAACTTCCCAGTTATGAAAAAATCAATGGGAACAATTATTGAAAAAGTAATTCGTAAACATGGATTGACAGAATCAGCTGAAGTTATAGACTATATTAAAGATTTAGGATTTAAATATTCAACACTTGCAGGAATCACATTCTCAATGAGTGATGTACAAGTACCAGAAGCTAAAAAAGAATTACTAAAAGAAGCAGATGCAAAAATTGAGGCTATAAGAAAACAATATGCAAGAGGTTTAATTACAGATGAAGAACGTTATTCAGAAGTAATTAAAGTTTGGGAAGATACAACAAACCAAGTAAGTAACGCAATGGAAGAAAACTTCGACGAATTAAACCCTATATATATGATGGTTAAATCTGGAGCCAGAGGTAATATGAGTCAGTTAAGACAAATTGCTGGTATGAGAGGATTGATGGCAAGTACAACAGGTAAAGCTGTAGAAATTCCAATCAAATCATCATTTGCAGAAGGATTAGATGCATTAGAGTACTTTATTTCAGCACATGGTGCTAGAAAGGGACTTTCAGATACAGCTTTAAGAACAGCAGACTCTGGATATTTGACAAGAAGATTAGTTGATGTATCACAAGACATAATTGTAAAAGAAGAAGATTGTGGAACAGACGAAGGAATTATAGTATATGATATCAAAGATGGAAACCAAATAATTGAAAAAATGCAAGAAAGATTAGTTGGAAGATTCCCAGTAAGAGATGTTTATGATCCACAAACAGGAGAATTATTAGCTAGTACAAATACTATGATTTCAGAAGATTTAGCTGATAAAATTGTAGAAGCAGGAATAGATAGATTAGAAGTTCGTTCTGTGCTTGGATGTCATTCAAAACATGGTGTATGCCAAAAATGTTATGGAATGGGATTAGCAAGAAGAGATTTAGTATCAATAGGAGAATCAGTAGGTATAATAGCTGCACAATCAATAGGTGAGCCTGGTACACAGCTTACAATGAGAACAATTCACTCTGGTGGTGTCGCAGGTGTTGCAGATATAACACAAGGTCTTCCTAGAGTTGAAGAATTATTTGAAGCTAGAAAACCTAGAGGTGTTGCAATAATTACTGAAATTGACGGTAAAGTTAAAATAAAAGAAACAAAGAAGAAGAAAGAAGTTATTGTTACAAATCAAATGGAATCTAAATCATATACAATACCATTTGGATCAAAAATGAAAGTTAAAGATGGAGATATTGTAGAATTAGGAGATCCATTGATAGAAGGTTCAATAAATCCAGCTGAAATATTAGAATTAAAAGGACCAGAAGGAGTATATGAATACTTGATTTCAGAAGTACAAAAAGTATATAGAAACCAAGGTGTTGATATAAATGATAAACATATTGAAGTAATTGGTAGACAAATGCTTAAGAAAGTTAGAATTGAAGATAGCGGAGATACAGATATGTTTACAGGATCTTTGGTAGATATGTACGAATTTGAAGAAAAGAATGAAATAGCAAGAAGTGAAAGAAAGAAACCAGCAACAGGTAAAAGAATATTGCTTGGTATTACTAAGGCATCACTTGCAACAGACAGTTTCTTATCAGCAGCATCTTTCCAAGAGACAACAAGAGTTCTTACAGAAGCAGCAGTTAAAGGTAAGACAGATGATTTATTAGGACTAAAAGAAAATGTTATTATAGGGAAATTAATTCCTGCTGGTACAGGTATGAAAAAATACCAAGATATAAAAATTAATACAGAATTGGAACTAGATGAAATAGTAAAAATGAGACAAACAGAATAACAATATAGTGCAATATTCTGTAAAAATTAATATGTATAGTTGATTTGTTTTGAGATAGAAATATGAAAATTTCTATCTCAATTTTTTGATATGAAAAACCAGTAAAACTTGACAAATTAGCTATTTACTAGTAGAATATATAGGAATATATAAAGGAGAGAAGGTTGAAAAATAATTACAATTTTGGCGTCGTCAACCTTCATTTGAAATTTAATCAACGTACACACGTACGCCTCATAAATTTCAAACTCGTTTTCCTTGCCAAAATTTAATTCTTTTCCAACCTGATTTGTGCCGTAAGAAAGGAATGTAATTAATTATGCAAAATAATAAAAAGTTCTTTGATAAATTAGTATCAAGAACAAAAATATATTTATTTATAATATTAATTTTGTTAATAGCCATATGTGTTCAGGATTATAGATTTATAATACCATCAGTAGTAGTGTATATATTAATAGTTATATATGCTTTGTTTACTGATAAAAAGAGAAAAGATCAAATTTCAGAAACTATTGAAGATTTAACAGTTACAGTCGATTATGCAGCAAAAACAAGTTTAATCAATTCTCCATTGCCATTAGTAATATTAGATACATCTGGAAAAATTGTATGGAGAAGTTCTAAATTTGTATCTGAATTTGCAAATGTAGATATCAATTCCTATTTAAGAGATATTTTATATGATGTGAATTACGAAATAGAAAAGAAAAAAGATAAGAATGAAAAATCTATAGAAACTCAAGTACAAATAGGAAATAATATATATAAAGTATTAGGAAGAATTGTTAATATAAAAAAGTCAAACAAAAATAAAGATACAATTGTTTTATATTTTATAGATGAGACTGAAAATATTAAATTGCAAAAAGAATATACAGATTCAAAATCATGTGTAGAAATCATAATGATAGATAATTATGAAGAAAATATGCAATTAATAGAAAGTGAAGAAAAACCACAAATAATAGCCGAAATAGATAAATGTATATTTGAATGGACTGATGACACAGAAGGAATACTTATAAAATCAGATAGAGATAGATATATTTATATATTTGAACAAAGATATTTAGAACAAGTAAAAAATGATAAATTTAGTGTTTTAGATAAGATAAAAGAGATTTCAAATAAAGCAAATGTACAATTCACACTAAGTATAGCCGTATCTAATGAAGGGAAAACAGATAAAGAGAAATATAAATCAGCTCAAACTGCTATGGATATAGTATTAGGAAGAGGTGGAGATCAAGCAGTTATAAGAGAAAACGATATTTATAAATTCTTTGGAGGAAGGTCTCAAGAAGTTGAAAAAAGAACAAAAGTAAAGGCAAGAGTTGTAGCACAAGCATTGGAAAATATGATAAAAGATTCTAGCAAAGTCATGATTATGGGACATACAAATCCAGATATAGATGCTATGGGATCTAGTATGGGTATTTATAGATTAGTAAAAGAGTTAGACAAAAATGCTTATATCATAAATAGTGATGAAACAAATACTTTACAAAGCTTCAAAGAATCCTTGTTAAAAGAGGAAGAATATGAAGATATTCTTATAAGTAAAGAAGTAGCGGAAGAAAATGTAGATGAAAATACATTACTAGTTGTTGTTGATACACATAAAACAAACTATGTAGAAGCACCAGAGCTTTTGAATAAAATAAGCAAAATAGTTATAATAGACCATCATAGAAGAAGTGCAGACTATATAGAAAATGCAACATTAACATTCCAAGAAGTATATGCATCTTCAGCAGCAGAGTTAGTTACAGAGATTTTACAATATGCAAATGTAAAAGTAAATTTAAGAAAAATAGAAGCAGAGAGCTTATATGCTGGAATTATGATGGACACTAAAAACTTTACATTTAAGACAGGTGTTAGAACATTTGAAGCAGCAGCATATTTGCGTAAATGTGGTGTTGATATAATTAGAGTTAAAAAATGGTTCCAGAGTGATTTAGCAAGTTTTAATAAGATAGCAGAAATAGTTAAGAAGGCTGAAATAGTAAATGACTCTATTGCAATTGCAAGTTATAATAGAAAGACTAAAGATGCAAGTCTAATTTGTGCTAAAGCGGCAGATGAGTTATTGACAATTAGCAATATAACAGCATCATTTGTATTAGGTAATGTAGGCGATAAAATTTGTATTAGCGGAAGATCAATAGGTGATATTAATGTTCAAATTATCTTAGAAAAACTTGGTGGCGGAGGTCATATTACACTAGCTGGAGCACAATTGGAAAATATGACTATGGAAGAAGCAAAGCAAGAACTTATAATTAGAATAAATGAATATTTTACAGAAATTGAAAATTAAAAGGGATTTTTGAGAGTATACTCATGGTATCCCTTTTTGAATTATAAGAAAGGAATGAGGTAAAAATGAAAGTAATTTTGAAAGCAGATATAAAAGGGGTAGGTAAAAAGGATCAAATAATAAATGCATCTGATGGATATGCAAGAAATTATTTATTTCCAAAAAATTTAGCAGTAGAAGCTAATAATGAAAATATGGCAAAATTAAAAGCAAAACAAGATTCAAATGCATATAGAAAATCACAAGAAAAAGAGGAAGCTAAAAAAGTTGCTGATAAATTGTCAAAGATTTTGTTAAAAATAGAAGTAAGAACTGGTGAAAACGGGAAAATCTTTGGAGGAGTATCTTCTAAAGAGATAGCAGAGAGTTTAAAAGAAAAATATGATATAGTTGTTGATAAAAAGAAAATAGAATTAAAAGAAACTATAAAAGAAATAGGAGAAAGAAAAATAGAAATTAAATTATATGAAGGTGTTGTAGGAAGTTTAAAAATAGATGTTATTCCTAAACAAGAACAAATCGGAAAGCCTTAAATTTGTATAAATTTTAATATTTTTCTTTGGCTTTTCGTAAATTTGTTCTTGTGCCAAATTTATGAAATAAATTTGTGTGCATTGTATCTTTATCTATTAGAAAAGTCAGTATGACTTTCCTAATAGATAAAAAACTGAAAGGGATGAGCGAGTTGGAATTAGGAAAAGTACCACCACATGATGTAGAAGCAGAACAAGCAGTTATAGGAAGTATGTTGACAGATAGTGAAGCAGTTACATCAAGTATAGAAGTTTTAAAAGAGAGCGATTTTTATAGAGAAGATAATAAAATAATATTTTCTGCTATGCTTAATTTATATAATAGATCTGAACCAATAGATTTAATTACAGTTAAGTCAGAACTTGAAGCAATGGGAAAGATAGATCAAGTAGGAGGAATTGAGTATTTAGCAGAGTTACCAGAAAAAGTACCAACAACAGCGAATGCAAGTAAATATATAAACATAGTACATGAAAAATCAATATTAAGAAATTTAATAAAAACAGCAAATGAGATAATTGAATTAGGATATGATCCAACAGAAAATGTTGAAGATATCATGGATGGTGCAGAAAAGAAAATTTTCAACTTGATACAAGATAGAGATCAAAAAGGTTATACACACATAAAAGATATATTAGTTGAAAGCTTTACTAAGTTAGAAGAATTGTATAATAGAAAACAAAATATAACAGGTTTGCCAACTGGATTTGTAGATTTGGATAATAGAACTGCTGGACTACATGGTTCAGAATTTATCTTAATTGCAGCAAGACCTGCTATGGGTAAATCTGCATTTGTTTTAAATATTGCAACAAATGTAGCATTGAGGGCAAATGTGCCTGTGGCTATATTTAGTCTTGAGATGTCTAAAGATCAAATGGTTAATAGAATTTTGTGTAGTGAAGCAATGGTAGATAGTAATAAACTAAGAACTGGAAAATTAGAAGAAGATGATTGGGCAAAACTTGCAGGTACAATAGGGCCACTTTCAGATGCAGGAATATATATAGATGATACACCTGGAATTTCTATAATGGAAATCAGAGCTAGATGTAGAAAAATGAAGTTAGAAAAAAATATAGGTTTAGTAATAATAGATTACTTACAATTAGTACAAGCAAGTAATAAAAGAAACGGAAGTAGAGAGCAAGATATAGCCGAAATTAGTCGTTCTTTAAAAATACTTGCAAAAGAACTTAATATACCTGTAATAGCTTTATCACAATTATCAAGAGCAGTAGAACAAAGACCAGATCATAGGCCAATGCTTTCAGATTTACGTGAATCAGGTTCTATAGAGCAAGATGCTGATATAGTAATGTTTTTATACCGTGATGATTATTATCACGAAGATAGTGATAAGAAAAATATAGCAGAAGTAATAATAGCAAAACAAAGAAGTGGCTCTACAGGAACAGTAGATTTGGGCTGGCTTGGAAGTTATACAAAATTTGTTAATTTAGAAAGAAGATTTGATGACTAAGAGGAAAAGGGAAAATAGGGACGGACTCCAAAATCCCCCCTAAAATTTATTTTTATATGTGGAAATATATATTTCCACAATATAATATTTTAATCAAAAAAAGGGATTTTGGAATCCGTCCCAGAAAGGAAACTAATGAAAGAGAAAATATTGGAAGTAATAAGAAAATATAATTTAATAGAGAGTGGAGATAAATTAGTATTAGGAGTTTCTGGTGGTCCTGATTCTATGTGTATGCTCGATATATTAAAAGATATCAAAAATGATAAAAATGTAAATTTGAAATTTGATATTGTAGTAGCACATGTAAACCACATGATAAGAGAAGAAGCAGATCGTGATGAACAATATGTAAAAGAATATTGTGAAAAAAACAATATAGAATTCTATTCAAGAAGTATAGATGTTCAAAAAATTGGAAATAATATGAAAATAGGAACAGAAGAAGCGGGAAGGAACGTAAGATACGAATTTTTTGACGAAATTTTAAAATTAACAAAGTCAAATAAAATAGCAATTGCACATAATAAAAATGATAAGATAGAAACTATACTTATGAACTTGTTTAGAGGAAGTGGACTACTAGGGCTTAAAGGCATAGAGGCTAAAAATGGCAAATATATAAGACCTTTAATTGAATGTGAAAGAAGTAAAATAGAAGAATATTGCTCAGAAAAAAATTTGAACCCAAGAATTGATAAGACAAATTTTGATAATACTTATACTAGAAACAAAGTCAGGAATGTAGTTATACCATATATTAAGAAAGAATTTAATCCTAATATTATAAATACTATTGATAGATTGTCAGAATTGGTTTCAGAAGAAGAGGAATATATAGATAAACAAGTCAAAAAAATCTATAATGATATATTAGTAAAAGAAGATTTAGAAGAAAAAGAGATTATTTTAGATTTGAAAAAGTTTAATTCTCAAGAAAAAGTAATAAAATCAAGACTTGTATTATATACTATAACAAGGATTTTTGGTTCAAGCAAAGGAATTGAAAAAATACATATTGAAGATATAATAAAATTATGTAGTAAAAATATAGGAAATAAATATTTAACACCAAATAAAAATACAAAGATTTTAGTAAATAACGGAAAAATTTATTTTTCTTACATTATAGAAAATTGCATTTCCTATAATGTAAGAAAATAGATGCACAGAAAAATTGCTTCACAATTTTTCGCGTCGACAAATCTTATACGCTTCTTGCTAGACCTTAAATTAATGTAATCAAAATTAAAAAGTAGAGAAAAGGTCTAGCGAAGCTAGATTTGTCCTATAACCCAAAAGCAAGTATCCGTAAAGGCTTAAAGATTGTAACAAAAAAGTCACAAAAAAACTATTGAAAAAGCAATTTTTATATGTTATAAATGCTATATTGAAAAAGGGATGAAAAGTAGGTAGATAGGAGGAATTAATTTGAAGAACAGCATAAAAACTTTAGCAATGTGGTTAATTATTGGGGTAATATTTATTATAATATTATCTTCTATAATGGAAAATTCTAGTACTAAATTAAAGTATTCGGAATTGATAACAAATATAAATGAGGGAAAAGTAGAATCAATTGAAATAGAATCAAATGGAACAACAGCAATTGTAAAACTTGAAGGGGATAATATAGAAAAAGAAGTAAATATACCAGATATGGGTAGCTTCATGAGTTATGCAGAAGAATTTTTAAATAATGGAGCATTTACTTTAGAAGAAAGATCTGAATCTTTATTTGTAATAATACTTAATTTATTAACACCATTTGGAATTTTAATTATATTCTTTATATTCTGGTTTTTACTAATGGGTGGTGCAAATTCTGGTCAACCAGGAGGAAAAACATTATCATTTGGTAAAAGTAAAGCTAGGATGATGACACCAGCAGACAGAAATAAAATTTCATTTGATGATGTAGCAGGTGTAGATGAAGAAAAAGAAGAATTAGAGGAAATAGTACAATTTTTAAAAAATCCAAAGAAATTTACAGATATGGGAGCAAGAATACCTAAAGGAGTCCTTTTAGTAGGTCAACCAGGAACTGGTAAAACATTGCTTGCTAAAGCTGTAGCAGGTGAAGCAGGAGTGCCATTCTTTATAATAAGTGGTTCAGACTTCGTTGAAATGTTTGTCGGTGTTGGAGCATCAAGAGTAAGAGATTTATTTGATGAAGCTAAGAAAAATGCACCATGTATTGTATTTATAGATGAAATAGACGCAGTAGGACGTCAAAGAGGTGCAGGATTAGGCGGAGGACATGATGAAAGAGAACAAACATTGAATCAATTATTAGTTGAAATGGATGGATTCTCAGAAAATGAAGGAGTAATAGTATTAGCAGCTACAAATAGACCTGATGTACTAGATAAGGCATTACTTAGAGCAGGTAGATTTGATAGACAAATTGTAGTAGGACTTCCAGATGTAAAAGCTAGGGAACAAATATTAGAAGTTCATAGTAGAAAGAAAAAATTAGCAGATGATGTAGATTTAAAAATAATTGCAAAAAATACATCAGGTTTTGCAGGAGCAGATCTTGAAAATGTATTAAATGAAGCAGCATTATTGGCAGCTAGAAGAAACTTAGATAAAATCGGAATGAAAGAAATAGAAGATGCAATGGTAAAAGTAACTATGGGACCAGAAAAGAAAACTAAAGTTAGAAGCGAAAAAGAAAATAAATTGGTTTCATATCATGAAGCTGGTCATGCAGTAGTAAGTCATTATTTACCAACACAAGATCCAGTACATCAAATTTCTATAGTTCCAAGAGGTATGGCTGGAGGATATACAATGTATCGTCCAACAGAAGATAAAAACTTTATGTCTAAAACAGAAATGGAAGAAAATATAGTTTCTTTATTAGGTGGTAGAGTAGCAGAAGCCTTAATTTTAAATGATATTTCAACAGGAGCTAGTAATGATATAGAAAGAGCAACTGCAATTGCAAGAAATATGGTTACTAAATATGGTATGAGCGAAAGAATAGGAACATTGACATTAGGTTCAGATCAAGATGAAGTATTCTTAGGAAGAGATTTAGCACATGCAAAAACATATTCAGAAGAAACAGCAAGTGTTGTTGATGAGGAAATTAAGAGAATTGTAGATAAGGCATATGAAAAAGCTAAACAAATATTAACAGAACATGTTGATAAATTGCATGCAGTAGCAGGAGTATTGCTAGAAAAAGAAAAAATCGAAGCTGATGAGTTTGAAGCAATATTCAATTCATAAATTGAAAATAGCGTATTGCTATTTTCTTTTTTTTATTATAAAATAAAAGTACTAAAGGATATATTTAGGAGAATTGATATGAAAAATTATTATGAAATATTGCAAGTTAGTCATAATGCCTCAAAAGAAGTAATTGAAAAAGCATACAAAGTTCTAGCTAAAAAATATCATCCAGACCTACAAACATCATATACTGCCAAAAATTATGCAGAGCAGAAAATGAGAGAAATAAATGAAGCATATGATGTCTTGTCAGATGATTTTTTACGTGAACAATATGATTTTGAATTTAGAAGAGAAAAAATTTCAAACATGAATAATAATTCATCAAGAGTTAATACAAATATGAGTGATTCTAGTTCTAATGAATATAACAATTCAAATCAACAACAAGCAAACAATGCTCAGCAAAACACAAATTATAATAATTCTGAAAAAAAGAAAAAAAGACGTATAGAGTATAGGTATAATAATATAGGCACAATAGATGGAGCTGCTGATATAATAAGAGAAATGTTTAAAGGTGGGTTACCAAAGAGAGAAAAAAGAAAATTAGTAAAAAAAGATATTTTTGCTATAGTACTTACTATTGTGATTGTAATATTAATAGGTGTAATTTTATGGTTTCTACCTTTTACAAACTCATGGATGAGGGAGTTTTTATTTGAAAATCCTTTTTTTGACTTTATAAGTGGATTATTTAATAAATAAATTATTGACAATGCCTATTCTTTAATGTATAATGTATATCGTTATAGGGTTATCCCACATACATAATCGTATGGACCGGAAGGAGGGGAATAAAATGTCAGAGATTAAAGTTAATAATGGAAATATAGAAGATGCTTTGAAAAGATTTAAAAGGCAGTGTGCTAGAAATGGAGTTTTACAAGAAGTTAGAAAGAGAGAACATTATGAAAAGCCAAGTGTAAAGAGAAAGAAAAAATCAGAGGCTGCAAGGAAAAGAAAATTCTAATTAAAGTTTTACTTTGTAGGAAAGTGCATTTCAAAAATGCACTTTTTTAGTGTCTTTATGTTGACAAATCTTATATGCTTCTTGCTATACCTTAAATTAATGTAACAAATATCAAAAAAAAAAGAAAAAAGGTATAGTGAAGCTAGATTTGTCTTTTTTTCTGTAAAGTATGTATATAATTTTTAGTTAGTGATATAATAGTTTAAGGAAATAAAAAATATGAGAAGAAGGTTGAAAAATAATTATTTGATTCTTTCCAACCTAATTTGAGTCTTAAGAAAGGAATGGAGGTTAAATATGAAGTATGATATAAAAGAAATAAAAAAAGGCATAAAGATACATTATATAAATACTGATAAATTTAAAACGAATTTAGTTGCTATTTTTCTAACTACAGATTTAGATAAAGAAACTGTTACAAAAAATGCGCTAATTGCACCAGTATTAACAAGAGGAACTACTAAAATGCCTACACAAGAAGAAATCAGTAAAGAATTAGAAGGAATGTATGGAGCATTATTTGATTGTGGTATTGAAAAAAAGGGAAATAATCAGATTTTAAAATTTTATATAGAAAGTGTTAATGATAGATTTTTACCTGATTTACAGGAAAATTTATTAACAAAATCGGTAGAAACATTATTAGAAATAGTTTTTTCGCCATATATTGAGAATGGAGCTTTTAAGAAAGAGTATGTAGAACAAGAAAAAAATAATTTGAAGCAAGTTATAGAAGGAAGAAAAGATAATAAAGCAAAATATGCTTTAGATAGATGTATGGAAGAAATGTATAAAGGCGATAATTATGAAATATACAGATTAGGATATGCAGAAGATATTGAAAAAATAGACGAAAAAAATCTATATGAACAATATCAAAAATTGATTAATAATTGTAAAATAGATATTTTCATTTCTGGTATTTTAGATGAAGATAAAAATGAGATCATCGAAAAAAATCAAATTTTAAATAATATGAAAGAAAGAGAAGGAAAGCTTATAAAAGCTAATTTTGATATAAAAAGTAGAGAAAATGAAAATATTGTTTTTGAAAATATGGATGTAGTTCAAGGAAAACTAGTTTTAGGTTTAGATGTCAATATAAAAGATGAAAAACAACAAAATGATGTATTATTGTATAATAGTATATTAGGAGGAAGTGCTAATTCAAAATTATTTCAAAATGTACGAGAAAAGGCGAGCTTAGCTTATACTGCTAGTTCAAGTTATTTAAGAATAAAGAATAGTATATTTATAAATTGTGGTATTGAAATTGAAAATTATGATAAAGCATTAAAAATAATAAAAGAGCAGATATCAGATATGAAAGAAGGAAAATTTACAGATGAAGAAGTAGAAAATGTAAAAAAAGGATTAATCTCTGCTATTAAAGCAATAGATGACGAACAAGACACGCAAATAATGTATTTATTTGGACAAGAGTTTTCTAAAGAAAAAGTTTTAACAGAAGAATATGAAAAAAGAGTAAGAAATGTATCAAAACAAGATATTATAGACGTAGCTAATTTAGTTAAGATAAATACTATATATTTTTTGACTAATAAAGATGGAGGAGGAGAAAATGCAAATCATCAATAATTTAAAAGTTAATGAAAAATTGTATATTGATAGATTAGAAAATGGACTTACAGTTATGATAATACCTAAAAAAGATGTTCAAAAGAAATATTTAATATTAGGAATAAATTATGGCTCAAATGATAGTTCTTTTATTGCACAGGGAGAAACAGAAATTACAGAAGTACCAAAAGGAGTGGCACACTTTTTAGAACATAAAATGTTTGAACAAGAAAATGGAAAAAATAGTTTGGATGTACTAACAGCATTAGGAGTAAATGCGAACGCTTATACAACAAATGATCATACAGCTTATTTATATGAATGCACAGATAATTTTTATGAAGCATTAGATGAATTTATGGATTATATACAGCATCCATATTTTACTGATGAAAATGTTGAAAAAGAAAAAGGGATAATCGGGCAAGAAATAGGAATGTATGATGATTATCCTGAATGGAAGGTATATTTAAATGCATTAGAAGCAATGTATCATAATAATCCAGTAAAATTGGATATTACAGGAACAGTAGAAACCATTAGTCAAATAAATAAAGATATTTTATATAAATGTTATAATACCTTTTATACACCTTCTAATATGGCAATGGTGGTATGTGGAGATTTTGAACCTGAATTATTAATTGAAGAAATAAAGAAAAGAACAATAATGAAAGAAAATAAGGGAGATATTAAAAGAATTTATCCAGATGAACCTGAAAATGTTGTAAAAAATAAGGTAGTTCAAAAAATGGAGGTTAGTAGACCTTTATATACAATAGGAATAAAATGCAATGTTCTAGGTTTAGATGATCTACCTGAAAAAGCAATAAGAAAGCATATTGCAATACAAATTTTAATGAACATCATATTTGGAGAAAGTTCTCCATTATATAGAAGACTTTATGATTCTGGAAATATATCTTACACACCAAATATGGATTACGAGTTTACTAAAAGATATGCACATATTTTATTGACTGGACAAGCAAATAATCCAGAAGTTCTATATGATGAATTCAAAAAAATGATTAATCAATTAAAACAAGAAGGAATAAAAGAAGAAGATTTTGTAAGAATTAGAAAAATGATTTATGGTGATTATATTAAGGAATATAATGATGTAACAGATATAGCAAGAATGTTTTTGAGTGATTATTTTAAAGGTGTTAATACTTTTGACTATTTGGAACAAATCGGAACAGTAGATTTGCAGTATATTATGGATGTATTAAATCAAGTTTTTGATGAGAATAGGATGATTTTGTCAATTATAAAGCAATAGTAATTTTGTATAAAAAACGGTATATTTTTTGTATAATAAAATATGCCGTATTTTTTTTGCTTTAATTGTCGAATTTTGTTGAAAAACGGAGTACGAAAGTTGTGAAAAAAGAAAGAAAATACTTGACTGCACAGGAAAAATATGGTAATTTATTATTATACAAAAGATAAATAATAAAAAAGGGAGAGATATGTATGTTAAATGATGAAATTTGTAAATTAAGGGATAAATTAAATAAAAGCATTGAAGATGGAGAAGAATATAGTGTTGTTTATCAATTAAGTATAGAATTAGATGAATTAATTGCAAAATATTATAAGAATAATGAAAATAAAAAATCAAAAAAGAAAAAAGGTGAAGAAAAAATTTTGGAATAAATCTTCCTTTAAAAGTTATAAGATTTAACTTTTTAAGGGGGATTTTATTATGCTATATTGTTAGTCATTTTTCTTATATAAATTCCAATCTCTTCATCGGTCAAATTTAATTCATAAATTAAACTTTTTAGGACATCTCTGCGAGGTAAATCCTCTTCATTGTCGATTCTTATATATTGCCTTAAGCTAATACCTAATAATTGAGACATTTTTTCTTGAGTGTATTTTTTAGCTTTCCTTTTTTCTTTAATCATACATAACACACCTTTTATTCGAATTAAAGTAATTATTGCATAATTTTGTCAAGAATTGTATTGACATTTAAAGACACGGTTTATTAGTCAATTGAGGTTCCGCTACTAGATAATGGTCTTTAACAAATTCAAACAAAAAAACGTTGATATTATAATATTTTAAAGTTCTCCTGTTCATTCCATTCAAAAAGAATTCATAAGGCTTTCTGAATTAGCCTCTTTCATTCAGGCTCAAAATCAAAGATTTTGCCCATGAACATTCCTCATTCGAAAGCCAAATGAATTCTAATTTTCATTCCAATCAAGCGTCGA
>CAJFJY010000015.1 GCA_904384205.1 uncultured Clostridia bacterium
AAACAAGAATGGAAAGTATTTAAAGATTATGAAAAAGTACCTCCAATTGTATCAGAAGAATTATGGGAAAAAGCAAATCAAAAATTATTGATTAGGAGTAAATCTGCTAAAATATACCAAAAACACCAAACTAACTATCCCTTTTCTGGTAAATTATATTGTGAAAAACATAATTGTGGTTTTGTAAGAAAAATACGACATTACAAAAATAAGGAAGATGTTATATATTGGTATTGTGGAGACTTTCATAAAAAAGGGAAAAAGAATTGTGTACCTGCTTGTTTTAAGGAGGAAGATTTATATAATATTTTGCTTATCGTTTTTAAAAAATACGAAATATATAAAGAAGAAATTGCAGAAGAATTAATGTCATTTTATTTAGAACTTTCAAAAGAAGAAGAAAATATAGAAAAAGAAAAGAAGATAATAAATGAGATAAAAGTTCTTAAAAATAAGAAAGATAAACTATTAGATTTAGCTTTAGATGGCTTTTTAAGCAAAGAAGAATTACAGATAAAAAAAGTATCTATTGAAAAAGAAATTTCTAGTTTAAATGTAAAATTAAAAGAAATAGAAGATAAGAAAAATCAAGTAAGTAATAGCAAACAATCTTTTAAGCAATATAGCAAAAACCTAAAAGAAAATATACTAAAAGAACTAGTGATAACCAAAGATAATTTAGAAACTTATATTGGAGAACTTTTAGATAAGATAATCGTAGAAAAATTAGAAATAGCAAAAGAAAATATAAAAAATGCAGAAAATTTAGAAAATAAAAAATATGATGTCGAAAATAGTAATGATAATAAGATGAAATCTGAAGTAAGTTTAAAAATTATCCTTGCAGGAAACAATATAATAAAATATGGTATTCCTGTAAAACTCAGGCAAGTCAGTCAAATAAAGAAAAACAAAGTGGCTGATTTAAAAAATTTTCCACTTTGTCATTCCCATGCACATTGTTATCATCTGTTTTCCAGAACAACACGCTTTCTTAAATAATTTATCCATGTTAAATGCTATTCTTGGAAGATATCCTAAGTCCTCTAAAAATGTAAAGAGTGGAAAAAATATTGCCATTGGTGGTAACATTACTGATATTACCCAAGTAAGTGTCTGGTAGGCTCCAAATATTAGCATATTTGATAACCAATCAGGGCAATTTACAAAATCAGCAAATATTATTAATTTTCCTTGAATCCACCCAAAAAATTCTGATAATATTTGAGATGGAAAATTTGCCCCTACAATTGTTATCCAAAAAATTACTCCTAAGAATAATATCATTATTGGAATTCCAAATTTTTTTGAAGTTAATATTTTATCTATTTTTCTATCTCTTCCATAGTTATTCTCTTTTTTATATGTGCAGACTTGTTTTGATATTTCCTCACATTTTTTTATGATTGTTGATATTATATAATCTTTAAATTTATTATGATTTTTTTCATTTTTAATTTTTTCTGATGTTTTAGTATCAAAAGTTTCATTTTTGTTTATATATTCATTTTTTATCTTTTCTAATTTATTTTGAATATTTTTAGATTTTAGATTTATATTAAGATTTTCTTCAATTGATTTTAATATTTTTTCTTCTCCATCTATTAATTTTATTGAAATCCATTTACATAAGTAATCTGGCATTTCCATATATGCATCCATTGAATTGTCTTCTTCTAACTCTTTTTCTCTTTTTATTTCTTGACTTATTTCATTTATATATTTTTCTAACTTCTCATTATATTTTACTCTATTTGGTTTTGGTTTTATATTTCCTGTACTTACTTTGTAAATTACATTTTTTAATTCTCTCAAAGTTTTCTTTTTATGTGCAATTGTTCCTATTACTGGTACTCCTAATAATTCTTCTAGCTGTTTTAAATCTACATTTATATGTTTCTTTTTTGCTTCATCTAGTAAATTTACACAAACAATTATATTGTTTGTTATTTCCATTATTTGAAATAACAAATTTAAGTTTCTTTCTAATGATGTTGCATCTACTACAATAATTGTAGCATCTGGATTTCCAAAACATATATAATTTCTGGCAATTTCTTCTTCTTCTGAATTTGACATTATTGAATATGTACCTGGTATGTCTACTAATGTAAAATTTTTATTGTTTATTTTTAATTTTCCAGTTGCGTTTTCTACTGTTTTTCCTGGCCAATTTCCAGTATGTTGATGCATTCCTGTTAAACTATTAAATATAGTTGATTTTCCTACATTTGGATTTCCAGCCAGTGCAACTGTATATTCTTTTGAGTTGTTTTTCTTTTTAACATAATTCATATTTTAATCTCCTTATATTAAATGCTGTAGTATAATATGCTTTTTTTATATTTAAGTTACTTTATATCTAAATTGTTTATTGCAAAATAATAAAATTGAGTAATTGGTATTGACAAAATATATCATATGAAATATTATTCAGTTAGGTAACTTTTAATCATCCAAGTAGGAGGTCATCATGGAAAAAACTTATACTATTATTGCTACTGAGTTCAGTATCCAAATTTTGGAGTCTGGATGGATTAATGATGTTATTTTGCATATTGAAATGACTGGAGAAAAAAATATAAATTTGAAATGCGACTTTGTTGATAGAGAAAAAATTAGTTGTCATTTTTATAGCTGTTTTAAAACAGATTATACTTTTCAAAAAAAAGGAAATGGAACTTTTTTCTTTTCTTATCGAATTAATAACAATTATCATGAAACTAAAAAAGTTGCATTTCAAGTATATGATTTTGATTCTTCTCCAAATAACTAAAAAAGAAGCAACTATAGTTGCTTCTTTTTTAGTTATGATAATTTTTGTTATCAAAGTATTATCAATTAAATTTAAATTAATATATATTATTTTAGCCATTCTGGGTTTGCTAAATACCAGTCAATAGTTTTTACAATTCCATCTTCAAATTTTGTTTTTGGAAACCAACCTAATTCATTTGTTATTTTTGTTGGATCTATAGCATATCTGTAATCATGTCCTTTTCTATCTTCAACAAATTCTATTAATGATTCTGGTTTATCTAATCTTTTTAATATCAATTTTACTATATCTATATTTCTTTTTTCATTATGTCCACCAATATTATATCTTTCTCCTGAAACTCCTTTATGGAATACTAAATCTATTGCTTCACAATGGTCTTCTACATATAGCCAATCTCTAATGTTTTTACCTGTACCATATACTGGTAATTTTTGGTCATTTAAGGCTAATTTAATCATATGTGGTATTAGCTTTTCATTGTGTTGATATGGTCCATAATTATTAGAACAATTTGTTACATTTACATTCATTTTAAATGTTTCTTTATATGCAAAAGCTATTAAATCTGAGCTTGCTTTTGATGCTGAATATGGACTACTTGGTTTTATTGGTGAAGTTTCTGTAAAATATCCATCTTCTTTTAATGAGCCATATACTTCATCTGTTGAAATATGAACAAATTTGTTTGGACTACCTTCTCCCCATGTTCTTTTTGCAGCTTCTAATAATGTATGTGTTCCTATTACATTTGTATGTGTAAATATGAATGGATTTTTTATACTATTATCAACATGTGATTCTGCTGCAAAATGAATTACTCCATTTATTTCATATTTTTTGAATAAATCTAATACAAATTCAAAATCACATATATCTCCTTTTACAAATGTTATTTTATCCATAACTTTTTTTAAGTTATCTAAATTTCCTGCATATGTTAATTTGTCTAATACTATAATATTGTAGTCAGGATGTTTATTTACAAAGTATTCTGCAAAATTTGCTCCTATAAATCCTGCTGCACCTGTTACTAATATATTATTTTTCATTTCTAATTCTCCTTTTTCTTATTTTAAGTTTTGAAACAAGTCTGTTTTTCTTAATTCCTCTAAACTTGGCCATTTAGCGTCTTTTTCTGATGTTAATAAATCATCTATTTTCATATCGCCTAAAGGCCAATCTATATTTACATCTTTATCATTCCAAGCAAGTCCACCTTCTGCATTTGGGTTATATACATCATCACATTTATATGTAAATTCTGCTTCTTCTGATAATACTAGAAATCCATGTGCAAATCCTCTAGGAATCATAAACATTTTTTTATTTTCTTCTGAAAGTATAACACCTTCCCATTTACCGTATGTTGCGCTTCCAGGCCTTAGGTCAACTGCTACATCAAATACTTCTCCTTTAATACATCTAACAAGTTTTGCTTGTGTATTTTCTTTTTGGAAATGCAATCCTCTTAAAACACCTTTTCTTGATTTTGATTGATTATCTTGCACAAATTTGTAATTTAATCCTATTTCTGCAAATTCTTCCTCACTATATGTTTCCATGAAATATCCTCTGTAATCACCATATACTGTTGGTTCAATAACATATACTCCATCTATTGATGTTTCAATTTTTTTAAACTTTCCCATTTTTATTCATTCCTTTCTTCATTGTAATTTTTTCAATCTCTATTCTTTCAAAAAATTACTCATCACCGAATCTATTTTCAGCTAAATCTTTCAAATACACACCATATTCTGTTTTCATGTATTTTTCTGCTAGGTTTGATAATTGTTCTTTGTTTATCCAACCTTTTTTGAATGCTATTTCTTCTGGGCAACATACTTGCATTCCTTGTCTTTTTTCTATTGTTTGTACAAAGCTTGCTGTTTCTAGTAAGGCATCATGTGTACCTGTATCAAACCATGTCATTCCTCTTCCTAATTTTTCTACTTTAAGTTTTCCCATTTTCATATATTCATCATTTATAGTTGTTATTTCTAGTTCTCCTCTTGCTGATGGTTTTACATTTTTTGCAATGTTTATTACATCATTTGTATAGAAATATAGTCCTGGTACTGCATAGTTTGATTTTGGATTTTCTGGTTTTTCTTCTATTGATATTGCTTTTCCCTCTTTGTCTATTTCAACTACTCCATATGCTCTTGGGTCTTTTACATAGTATCCAAAAATTGTTGACTCATCTTCTCTTTGGCTTGCTCTTTTTAATATTTCTGGTAAATGTGAACCATAGAACATATTGTCTCCTAATATCATAACTACATTGTCATTTCCAATAAAGTCTTCACCTATTATAAATGCTTCTGCTAATCCTCTTGGTTTTTCTTGCACTTTGTATTCAAAATGCATTCCCCATTGAGAACCATCTCCAAGTAAAGATTTAAATGTAACTATGTCTCTTGGAGTTGAAATTATTAAAACTTCTTTTACATCAGCTTCCATTAACACAGACATTGGATAATATATCATTGGTTTGTCATATACTGGCATTATTTGTTTAGATATTGCAAGTGTTAGAGGATATAACCTTGTTGCACTTCCCCCTGCTAAAATTATACCTTTTCTGTTTTTCATGATAAACTTCCTTTCTTTATTTATTTAATTCTACTTCTAGATATCTCTTTAAACCATCTTCCCAATTTGGTATACTAATTCCTTGTGCTAGTATTTTATCTTTGCTTAATTGAGAATTTTTTGGTCTTTTAGCTTGTTTTATTTGCATTATTTCAATATATTTTTCTGTAGAAACTGGGTTTACTTTACAATCAATATTTGCAAGTTCAAATATTTTTTTAGTAAATTCATACCATGTTGTAAATTCTTGATTTGTTGTGTGATATGTACCAAATGGTATTTTCTTTTCAATTGCTTCTTTTATAATATTTGCTAAATCTTCAGCATATGTTGGGCTTCCATGTTGATCTGATACAACATTTAATTCGTCTTTTGTTTTACCTAATTTCAACATTGTTCTTACAAAATTGTTTCCATCACCATATAGCCAAGCTGTTCTAAAAATATAATATTTATCTGTATTTTCTTTTACTTGTTCTTCTCCATGTAATTTTGTTTTTCCATAAACTGTTACAGGTCCTACTGGGTCTGTTTCTACATATGATTTTGATACATCTAAATCTCCATCAAATACATAGTCTGTACTGATATGCACTAAAGTTGCTCCTATTTTATTTGCTCCGTATGCTAGATTACCTGGTCCATCTGCATTTATTTTTTCTGCTATATCATAGTTATCTTCTGCTTTATCAACTGCCGTATATGCTGCACAATTTACAACATATTCTGGTTTTATTTCTTCTAATTTTTTTACAACTGCTTCTCTATCTGTAATATCTAATTCTGCAACATCTGTACATATTAATTCGTTATCTTTTCCTAATTTTTCTCTTACAGATTTTGCAAGCATTCCATTAGCTCCTGTTATTAAAACTTTCATTTTATTCTCATTCCTTTCTTAAGTCATAATCTGACTGAAAAACTTTTCATTATTTTTTCAATCTTCTTTTTCTAAAATCTTCCTTATCATATCATTAAAATAAAAAAAGTACAAGACTTTTCTTGTACTTTTTACCTATTTTACCAATATTTCTTATAGCAAATATTAAAGTCTACATTTGTACTTATTCCATCTATTTTTCCTGTTGAAGTATACTGCCATATATCATGATTTCCTGGAAATTTTACATTTTCTTGTGGCAATCCATCATTTGTTCCATAAGACGCTACCCATATATTATAATCATCCGGAATTTTATTTAAGTCTATATAGTTTGTTAGCCAGTTCTTACTTGAATATATTCCAACTTTATATCCTGCTTTTTTTAATATTTCGCAAAATTCTATACACATTTGAGTCTTTGTGTCTTTACTAGCCCCATTTTGTGCCTTATCTTCCATGTCATAAAATACTGGTAGTTCAAAACTCATATTTTTTTCTTTCAAATATTTAACTAGTGCATTTGCTTCATTCTTTGCTTCTTGAACATTAGTTGCATATGAGTAAAGATATGTTCCTAAAGGTATTTTATATTGTTTTGCTAATTTATAATTTCTTTCAAATTGTGTGTCTAGTTGTAATTTTCCTTGTGATTCACTGTACCATCCAACTCTTGTAATCATAAAATCTAACTTGTTTGATTGAGTCATTTGGTAAAAATTAACCATACTTTGATGTTCTGAAACATCTATTCCAAAATATTCATTTTTGTAAATTGTAAATTTCTTTTCTCCTGACACTATTATTTCTCCTGTTCTTGAAGTTGAAGTTACTTTTATTGTATGTTTTCCTTCTGAATATCCTTTCAAATTTATTGTTGTTTTAAATCCTGGTTTTGGATTTTCTTTAATTGTTCCATATCCAGAAATTGAATTTATGACATCAGGTCTTTCTTGTCTTATTATATTGTTAGTACTAATTTCTTTGTTATCTACATATATTTTTAATGTTGATTTGTCATCTTGTGTCATTATCCATCCTTGTATATCTAATGTATCTTCATTTATCATTGTAACTTGTGGATAATCTATACTTATAATTCCTTCATATTTTTTTATAGTAATTTTTCTTGTTTCGCTTGCTAATGTTTCATTTGTCTTTGTATTTAATACTTTAACTGTTAAATTATATGTACCATCTTTCATATTGCTTGTATCAATTTGAGCTTTATATCCAGGTGTTTTATTTGATTTATTTCCATATCCAGATATTGCATTTAATACATCTTGCCTTGATTGTCTTTCTGTTTTATATGTAGTTCCATTTAATTGTACTTCTACAATATTGCTTGTGTCTTCTGACATTACCCAGCCCTGTACAGTTAAACTGGTTTTTACATTACTATTATTTTTTGGTGTATCATATTGTAATAAAGTTTCATATTTCTTAATTGTTATATTTCTTGTTTGTTCTGTTAGTGTTTCTCCACTTTTTGATTTAACTCTAATTTTTACTGTATATTTTCCATCTTTTATATTTTTTGTATCTATATTTGCAATATATCCAGGTGTTTTGTTTGATCTGTTTCCATATCCAGATATTGCATTTAATACATCTGGTCTTGATTGTCTTGTTGTTTTATATGTAGTTCCATTTAGTTCTACTTCTACAGTATTATCTGTATCTTCTGACATTACCCAGCCTTGTACAGTTAAATTTGTTTTTACTTTTTGATTTTGGTTCGGAAAATCCACTTGTAATAATGTATCTGGCTTCTTTACTTTAAAATTAGTTGTTTTTGTTTCTAATAGTTGTCCATTTGTTGTATATACATTTAAAGTAAATTTATGTGTTCCTGAACCTAATTTAGATATATCTATTTCTGCTGTATATCCTGGAGTTTTATTTAAGTTTTCTCCATAACCACTTATTGCATTAATTACATCTTGTCTTTTTTGTCTTAAAATATCGATATTTTGCTCTTTGTTATCTATTAGAATTTTAATTTTATTATTTGAATAGTCTGACATTACCCATCCAGTAACATTTATTTTACCATATTGTGTGCTATTTTCTGATGGTGTATCTATCCAAATTAATGTATCATATATTCCAACCTTAAAATTCAATTTTTGCTCTTTAAGAACTGTTTTTCCGTCTTCTTTTAATGCTCTTACTGTTAATGTATGTTTGCCATTAGATATATTAGAAATATTTATTTTAGCTATATATCCTGGTGTTGGATTTTCATTTCTTCCTCCATATCCACTTATTGCATTAATTACATCTTGCCTTGATTGTCTTGAAATTTCACTTTCTACTTTTTTTCCATCTACTAATATGTCGAGTTTTGAATTTTTGCTTTTTGACATAATCCATCCTTGAATGTTTATTGTTCCTTTTTCCAATGTTTGGTTTTCAAATGGTGTATCTATCCATATCATTGTATCTGTTGATGATGCTGCATTACTTTTTATAGTTATTCCAATTAATAATGTTAAAATTATTAGAAATATTATTGCTATTGTTTTTTTCATTTTTATTACCCCTTTTTTACTATTAAAATTTTTCCAATTTATTCATTAATATTTATTTTTTTATCTATTATATATTGTGGTCTTTGTTTTGTTTCATCATATATTCTTCCAATGTATTCTGATGTTATCCACATTGACATTAATTGTACCCCAGCAAAAAATGTTATCACTACCATTAATGATGTCCATCCTGGAGATAAGCTATTTAGTTTAAATGCATATGAAACTAATGCATATATCAAAATTAAAATTGAAATTACTATTGCTATAATTCCTAAAATTCCTACTATTTTTATTGGTTTTGTTGAAAAACTTATTATTCCATCTGATGCTAATTTTAACATTTTTTTAAGTGGATATTTGGTTTTCCCAGCAAATCTTTCTTTTCTTTCATATTCAAAAGCTTTTTGTTTATATCCTACCCAACTGAATAATCCTCTTAAAAATTTATTATGTTCTGGTAATTGATTTATAGTGTCTACTACTTTTCTATCAACTAATCTAAAATCACCTGTATCTTTTGGAATTTCTACATCTGATAAAGCATTTAAAGTTTTATAAAACATTTTCGCTGTAAATAGTTTAAAATGGGATTCTCCTTCTCTCGTTTTTCTTTTTCCATATATTACTTCATTTCCATCTTCCCATAGTTTTAGCATTTCTGGAATTAATTCTGGTGGATCTTGTAAATCAGCATCTATTATGACAATTGCATCTCCTGTGACAAATTTTAATCCTGCTGTTACTGCTGCCTGATGTCCAAAATTTCTAGAAAATGAAATTACTTTTACATTCTTATCTTTTTCTGCTATTTCTTCCAATATACTTAAGGTTTTATCTTTACTTCCGTCATTTACAAAAATTAATTCATAATCATAATTTTCTAGTCCTTCTAAAACTTTTTTCAGTCTATTGTAACATTCTTTTGCTACTTCTTCTTCATAATACATTGGAATTATTACAGATATCTTTTTCATTTTTTATTTAATCCTTTCTTCTGGTTTTATGTTTATATTTCCTTCTGTTATCATTTCTTTTCTTTTGGCTTTCATTTCTACATAATCATAAAACTTTGATATTCCATATGCAGTAAATGGTAATAATAAATAATAATATTGTAAAACGTAAATAGCTTTTGTTTCCCATAATAAGTGGAATGCAAATCCTCCAATAAATATTATTGGTAATAATAAATTCTTGACTTCTGCTTGTTTAAATAGTTTTAATAAACAATATCCTGCAAATGAAAATACTACAATTTGATATATATTCATATATTCTTCTTCAATTTTATAAATTGTTCCACTTAATATTGATTTTACTATTGTTTTTTGTTCTATTTCGTTTCTATATTCTTCATTTTCTAGCATAGTTGCACCTGGATAAGAACACCATATGGTTTGATATGTTGGGTTTAACCAAGTTGAAGCTAATTTATCACAATAGTATTTTATTAATTCTGATGGATTTTCTTTAAAATATTGTAGTCTTTCTTTTATTTTGTTTACAGTTTCTTCTGTTGCTTTTTCATATTCAAAATTATTTTCTGTATATATTTTCATGTGATCTCCTGTATACCATCCACTAGACATTGTTTGTTTTTCTGCCATTCCCATATATACATATGATATCATTGGTATTCCTTTTGGAATATCAGCTCCCATTATTTTCTCTAATGAAAATTTAGCTATAAAATTAATTGCTAAATACATAATTATGATAGATATTGTCCCCATTATAGTTCTTATTTTTTTATCTTTCAAGAATTCTAATATGTATATAATCACAATTCCACATAAAAAGATATTATAATTGCTTTTTAAAAGTATCGCAATTGATATACAGATTCCTGTTATTACTATATTTCTTATTTTCTTATTTTCTAAATATTTTAATGTATAATATGAAGCAATTAGTGCAAATGTAAGTCCATTTATAATGCCATAAACATGTACATCTAAAAACATAAAATATATAAAGAATCCAAAAATTAAAAACATCGCAATTCTTTGTACTTTTTCATTTTTAAATAATATGTTTGTTATTTTATACATTAAAAATAAGTTTATTGTTGAAAATATTACATTTATTGTTTGTAAAACTAAGAAATTATCTGTATTAAATAACTTAAAAATAAATGCTATATAATAAATTATCCCTAATTGATGTGGACAAGTTCCAAAATAAGAGCTTACACTTTTAAAATTATCATATTGTCCAGCCAATAATTCTTTTGCACAGTCTATTACGTTTGCTTGATCTGCATATGGGATAAACTTTATTGCAAATATCCATATCAATTGTATTACAAATGATATTACTATTAATACAGAAAATATTATTTTTGTGCTTATTTTTTGTGTTATTTTATTAATTCCATATAATAGTCCCAAAAATATTATTATAAAAAGTATATTTAATATTATATTGTCTATTTTATATGCTGTATATTCTGATGTAAATGCATATGTAGCATTATCAAAATATGCAGTTACAAAAAATGAAAATACTGCTATTACAATTACTAATATTGCGATTAACAATAACAAATATTTGCTGATAAATTCTTCTACTTTTTTCATTTTTATATCCTTTCTTAGGAATAAATTCATTTCTGCTATATTTTCCAATTTTTTTGATATTATATATTATTTTCAATTTTTGTTTTCTACATTTTTCTTTTTGAAAATAATAATTTTACTAAATACATAATTTAAAATTATTACTATAATATTAGAAATTATTTTCATAACAATATCATTGAAATGCAATAAATCTACTGTTATATACATTATAACTACATCCATAACTGCAGATAAAGCCCTACATGCAAAAAATGATATCATTTCTCTTAATAATTCTTTTTTACCAGATGTCTTACTTTCAAATACAAAAATTTTATTTGTTATATATGCAAATAATATTGAAATTATTTGTGCTGCTATAGTGCTTATTACTGTTTCTATATTTAATAATCTTCCTAAAATGAAATATGCTACAATGTTTACTACAGTTGTTAAGCCTCCAAAAATTAGGTACATTATTATTTCTTTGTATTTTTTAAATATTTCTTTTATTTTTTCCAAGTTGCAACACTTCCTTTTTATTTCGTTTTTTCCATAAATATATTAAGACTCCGATTAGAACAATTAAACTTATTATTATTCCAATTGTAAAACTTGAATATTTATATTCTATTTTTATTTCTTGTTTTCCCTTTTCTACTGGTATTCCTAAGAAATAGCTATATATTTTTTCTGGTTTAATTTCTTTTCCATTAATTTCTACTTTAAGATTTTTATCATATGGGATTGTAGTAAATAACATTCCATTTTCTTGTATTTCTATATTTCCAGATAGTATTCCTTCTCTATCATTTATTTCTGTTAATTGATTTTCTTTCAATTTTTCATATGCTTTTTCCCATGCCTGATTATTTTCTTTAACTAATGTTATTTCAGAAATAGGAATATCTTCATTTACTCTCCATTGTATAATAATTTCTAGGTTATCACTATTTTCTTCTTTTAAATATTCTTCTAAAGGTATTACTCCATTATTTTGAATTCCAATATATTGTCCTGCTGGTTTTCCATTTACAAAAATTTCAAAAGCACTTTGTACTCCATTATATGATGATGTTATGTGAAAATATAAATCATCATTGTCTTTTATTTTGTAATTCATTATTATCTTTCCATCTTTAGTATCATCTTGCTTACCATATATGTTATTTTCTTTTTCTACTATATTTTCATTTTTTATATTACTTGGCATATATTCCTCATAATATTTATTTTCTTCTCCTGTCAATCCATTTAATAATTCTTCTTGCATTTTAAAAGGATTAGATGTTTCTTCTAATTCGGTCTTTGGATTTTCTGCTATATATCCTATAGATAAAGCAGTTGGGTTTTCTAATACTTGATAATTTCCATTTTCTAGGGCAAAGTTATATCCTCTATATGTTTTTCCTTTAGGTGTAATTATATATTTTATTCCTAATAAACTATCCATTATTTTTGTATTGCCTCTACCATATGATGGCCAGTATGAATACCAATCATATCCAATTTCTTTCATGAATTGTAATTGTGTTTCATCATATGTCGAACTTGAATGTCCTAATCCATAATATCCACAAGTCATGCTATCATTTAATGTTAAATTTTCTGTTTTTTCCATTCTATAAAATGATGTATCCTTTTTTTGTATTTCTTCTGCTATTGCACGGTATTCGGTAGTTTTTTTCATATATGCATGACGATTTTGGAATACATTTCCATTATATGCTGTAATAAAACTGTAAGAAATTTCTACTGCCATTGCAATTATTATAACAACTGCAAAAATTGTCTTTTTTGTTATTAATTTTAATAAAAAACTTATTCCGGTATATTGCTAAAAATATGTATGATGCCATATATGCTTCTTCTGTTAAACATTGGATTTGTGCATTTTTTAGTAGATATATTATAACTGCATCTATAATAACAATTATTATCCATCTTTTGCTTTCTTCTTTTGATGCATTATTTAATCCCTTTGCTGCTAACATTATTAGGAAAAAGCAAAATACAAATGCATAACGATATGGATATCCTGCTGGAATTTTAAATCCATGCCATATTAGGTTTAAGAATTTATTTTCAAAATTTATTAATAAAAATGCAATAAATATCAAACTTGCTATTTTTTCTCTTATAGGTATATTTTTTCTCAAAAAATAGAATTGTGCAAGAAGAAAACCTATTAATGTTATATAAATGTTTGGCATTCCAATATATATTTCTTGATTATTAATTGTACCTGGCAAAAATTTTGCTAAAATATCTTGTAATGGAAATTGAAATTTAAATATATCTTGCATTGAAAAATCTAAATTTCCGCCTTTTCCACTAAGTAATATATTTATCATTGGCAAAATTACAAACATTGATAAGCCGTACTGCTATTAATGAACAAGTTAAGAAACGTATAAAATTTTTAGAAAATGTTTCTTGCCTTTCTTTTTTTGATACACGGAAAAAGTCATAAAGCATATATAATGCTGAAAATATGCAAACAGAAAATCCTATATAAAAATTAGAAATTATGCTTAATGTTAATGCAATTATGTATGTATAGTATTTTTTATTTTTTAATTGTTCTATTCCTAAAACTACAATTGGAAGTAATAATACTGCATCAAACCACATAATATTTATAAAATATGCTAAATTATATCCTATAAAAGCATACATTAAAGGAATTATGATTCTTGTAAAAATGTCTTCTGTCTTTTTTCTTAAAAATATATTCATTGTTATTGCTGAAAAATATATTTTTAATCCTACTATTAGTACAAATACTTCTGCAAAATATTTAAGTGGAAATATAAGAAATAGAATATTAAAAAAGCTCATTAAATAATAATCCCATATTCCTATAACATTTCCCCCTAATAATTTGCTAAATGAAAATATTATTCCTTTATTTCCTGACATTGCATCTTTAAAATATGAGAAAAATGGAATATATTGCCCAGTAACATCTCCTCCTAACATAGAGTTTTCTCCAAATGGGAAAATTTGATTTTTTACTAATACAATTCCATAAATTATTATAAATATAATACTGATTACTAGGATATCTATGTATTTCTTTTTCATTCTATATATTCCTTTCTCTATGCTTGTATTCAGTTTAAAGGATAAATAATTATTTCTCAGTATTTTTTATTCTTGATTATCTTTTTCTGTTTCTTTAATTATGTATATAGGTCTATTTTTTACTTCAAGATATGTTTTTGATAAATATTGGCCTATAACTCCTAAACTAAATAATTGTACTCCACTAACAAAAAATACAATACATACTAATGAAGGCCATCCACTTGTTGGATCTCCAAAAGCTAATGTTTTTATAATTATTACTAATATTAATATAAATGCAACTACACAAAATATTAACCCTATAATTGAAGCTAATATTAAAGGTGTTGTTGAAAATGCTGTTATTCCTTCTATTGCATATTTAAATAACTTCCAAAAAGACCATTTTGTTTTTCCTGCTACTCTTTCTATATTTTCATATTCTAACCATTTTGTGTTAAATCCGACAAAACTAAATAATCCTTTTGAATATCTGTTATATTCCTTCATAGATACTATTGCGTTTACCATTTGCTTAGTCATTAACCTGTAATCTCTTGCTCCATCTACCATTTCTACATCTGATATCTTATTTATTAATTTATAAAATACCCTTGCAAAAAAGCTTCTTATAGGTGGTTCTCCTTTTCTAGTTACTCTTCTTGTTGCCACACAATCATATCCATCATTTTTTATTAAATCATACATTTTTCTTAATAATGATGGTGGATCTTGTAAGTCTGCATCCATCAATGTTACATAATCTCCTGTTGCCGCCTCTAACCCTGCATACATGGCTGCTTCTTTTCCAAAATTTCTGGAAAATGAAATATATCTTACTTTTTTATCTTGTTTTCTTAATTCTTTCATTTCTTGCAAGGTTTTATCTTTAGAGCCATCATTTACAAATATATATTCAAAATCTACATTTTCAAAGTCTTGTATGCGGACTCTTTCCATTTCTTTATAAAATAATGGCAAACTTTCTTCTTCGTTATAACATGATACTATTACAGATATTTTGTCCATTTTATACATTCCTTTCTTTTTTATATATGTGTATAATTTATTTTTTTACTCTACTGGTTTAAAATGTTACTATTTTATTTAAGTCTATTTCTTCACTTTTTAATACGCTTTTTAATTCAACCTTTTGTATCTTATTTTCTAGATCTTCTGGCAAAGTAATTTTTACATTGCCAAACTCTTCTTTTAAAATAATGAATTGTATTTTGTTTGTCTTTTCTAATGTGTTATCATATAGGCTTGTCCTTATTATTGTGTTATTACTATCTAATAAATTATATTGTGCATTTTCTATTTCACTGTTTAATGTTATATCTACTAAATACTCATTATCTCCTATTGCTTGTATTGTATTAAATCCATAATATGTTGCCATATACGTATTTATTATGTTTGTACTAAATGTTTTTGGTGAATAGTCTACTAAAAACCTAGCCATTGGAGATTGTAAATAATTTACTTCTTCAAATCTTGATAATACTACATCTGTTTGACTTTCTATTTTTGCTAAATTAATTTCCTGTTCTATTTTTTCTTTATATGGTTTCATATATTTTTCACTATATGATACATTTCGTATGAACATATATATAACTGGTATTGAAATGATTACACTTGCAATTTTTACTAATTTCTTTAAATTATATTTGTTTATAATAAATTGTGTATTTGCAATAATAATTATTATTATCATTATTTCATATGGTAACATTGACCTTGTTGGAAATTCTGCAATTATTATCATTGGTAATAAGCCAATTATTATTGGTAATATAAATAATATTTGATTTTTTAACACTTTTAGAGTGTTTTCTTTTTTGTTTGTTACATTTATTATAAATAGAACTATTAGTGTAATTATATAAAGTACAATTAAATATTTTATTTCTATAAATCTTGTAATTATATTTTCTATTTGTAATCCTGTTTCGTTTGTTCCCATTCTGACAAGGTTTCCTGGTGCAAATATTAATAATAATGCTCCTATTCCAAATAATATTATACCTGTTATTATTGTTGCTTTTTCTTTTACACTATATCCTTTAAATTTCTTAAGGTTACTTAATCCTATTATAATTATATAACTTCCTAATACAAATGCAACATTTTCTTGTGACCACCCTGCAAAAAATGAGAATATTAAAAATATTGGTATTTGATATTTTTGTAGTTTTTCATCTTTTTCAAATATTTTATAATAAAAATACATTACTACAAGCATCGATGTTGTGGTCCATAAATAGTTCACACTTCCTGATAACCATATATATTTTTCTCCTAAGCCTTTTGTTAAAAAACAAATTAAGAATAATGCAAGTATTGTTTTAAAATATGTTACTTTTTTAAATATCATATTTGTTATAAGCAGTAAAAATATAGCAAATATTATTGGATTGATTATTTGAAATGTCCATGTTCCTAAATATAACATTGTTTGTATTATTGTATGTACTGGTATTCTTCCTGTCCATTGCTTATACATACTCATTTGTGAAGTTATGATATCACTAATACTTGATAATCTATGGTCTGTCCACGCAATATTGCTATAGTTATATTCATCTGGTGCCATCATATATCCACTATTTATTGCATATAATGCTAGCATTACAAGTATAAACAATATAATTATTGGAATATATACCTTTTTATCTTTCATTTTAATCTCCATTTCTTTTTTATTTCTTAATTATTCTTTATAATCTACTTTGTCTTCTCTAATAGCACATTGATCATTATCTAATCTTAAATTTATATTGTAGTATGGATCCCCTTTATCCAAGAATCCTTGCCATTTGCTATAAAATCTATCAATCTCACCTTTAAATCTTTGTTGTTTTTCAACAGTATCTTCATAACCTCTACTTTTTGATTCATAGTGTAAAAACTCTACATATGGTGTATATATAATTAATTTTCCTGTTTCTCTTATTTTTAAACAAAAGTCTACATCATTAAATGCAACTTTAAATTCTTCATCCATATATCCTACGTCATCATATATTTTTCTAGGAGTCATTATACATGCTGCTGTTACTGCACTTAAGTTTTGTATCATTGCATCTTTTGAAAAATATCCATGTAGATTTTTAGGTATGTTTTTAAATACATGTCCTGCAACTCCACCAATTCCTACTATTATTCCTGCATGTTGTATTGTTCTATCTGGATAATACATTTTAACTCCAACTGCTCCTACATCTTCTCTTTGTGCAAATCCTAACATTTCTTGTAGCCAGTTTGGTGTTAAAAGTTCTGTGTCATTGTTTAGTTGTATTACATAATCTCCTGTACAGTTTCTTACTCCAAAATTAATTATTGCTGAATAATTAAATACTTTTTCTGGATAATATACTACTTTTATATTATCTTTACCATCAATTTTTTTGTAATATTCAAATGTTTCATCTTCTGTACTGTTGTTTTCTACTACAATTATTTCATAATTTTTATATGTTGTTAATTTGATTATTGACTTTAAGCATACTTTTAATGTTGAAGCATAATCTTTATTAGGTATTATTATAGATACTTTTGGATTTCCTATAACTTCATACTTAACTCTATATGTTCCTAAGGTATTTCCAGCTTCAACAGTTCCTTTTAAACCTAATCTATCAATATGTGCTTGTACTGCTTTTTTCCCTGCTTCATATGCATATGGTTTAGCATGTGCTCCTGCTTTTGCTGTTGATAATTCATGCACTCTCCAATGATATAGTATTTTTGGTATATGATATATATGTTTAGCAATTTCACTCATTCTTAATAATATATCATAATCTTGTGCTCCATCAAATTCGCTTCTAAAACCACCTAGTTTTTCCATTAAGTCTTTTCTAAACACGCTAAAATGACAAATATAGTTGTTGGCTCTTAATGTATCTGGTCCAAAATCTGATTTAAAATATGGGTCATATCTTTTTCCTCCAACTTCTTCAAATTTGTCTTCATCTGTATATATAAATTCAACTTCTGGATGTTCATTTATACATTTTACTACTTCATATAGTGAAAATATTGGAAGTATGTCATCATGGTCTAATAATCCAATAAAGTCTCCTGTTGCTAAAGCTAATGCTTCATTGGTGTTTCCAGATATTCCTTTATTTTCTCCTATAAATTTATATTTGATTCTAGAATCTTTTGAATAAATATCTTTTAGTTCTGGGTTCTCTTTGTTACTTCCATCTGCTAAGCAAAGTTCCCAATTTGTATATGTTTGGTTTATTAAAGAATCTACTAGTTCTCCAAAAAATTTTACTGGTGTATTATACATTGGTATTATTATACTAATTTTTGGGTTATGTTCAAATTTATGGTTTCTTTGTTCTTCTAGCTCTTCTTCTGTTGGTTCATTTGCAGCTATCCATTTTTGATATATATCTTCTGGTTCTGCCAATGTTCCCATTACCATATATCTCTTCATTTCTGCGAATGTTGCCTTCCAACCATTTTTCTTTATACTTTGTACTTGCTCTTTTATATATGATGGTTTTATAATACTATGGAAAAATCTATTTAAAGTTCTTAGCCAACTTCTAAATTTTCCTCCTTCTGGAAATAGTCTATCTCTTAATCTTTTTTTACATGCCATTTTTATGTTCCTTTCATTACTCAATTATTTTTCAACCTACCCCTTAAATTTCTAAACGGTTTTGTCATTTTCCAACTCTTTGAATTTTTTATATAATCAAGTTCCTCACTTAATTTTTCAATTTCTAAATTTTTTTGTTGTATTTCTTTTATATATTCTTGTTCAGTCTCATTTTTTGCATTTATTATTTGCCCAAGTTCATTTAATTTTTCTTGGGTTTTTCCAGCTTCTAAGTTTCTTTCATGTATAAATGTGTCATACATATTTTTTATTGTTTTGTGGCTTTCTGCATGCACTTTCCAAATTATATCATCTTTTATTTGCTCCTGCAATATTGTCTCTAATTTGTCGAAAGTTTCTATATATTTGTCTATTTCTAATTTTTCAAATATATATTTAGAATCTATGTCTTTTTCTGAATTACACAAATATGTTACTGCTCTGTATATTATAAATTCTAGTGGAATATTTTCTTCAATCCATTCTTGATCATAAAAATAATATTCGTTGTTTATTACAAAACAGTTTTGGAAAATCAAATCAAATATTCCATATTTTATAAAGTTTAATTTACTTTTTGTTTCTTCATCTATTTCGATATTATATTTTTGAAATACATCTGTACAATTTTCTTCACTTTTTTCTAATTTGTTTTCTAATTCATTTTTAAATTTTACTATTTCATTTAGCCCTTCTTCTTGTCCTTTTTCTTTAAAAATCATAACTAGGTTTTTGTCTAACGATTTTTCATTTTTTACTAAATTGCTTATTATTTTGTCATCTTCAAAACTGTCTAATACATTTATATTTGAATTCTTTAATATTTCTATATTTCTTTTAATCTTTTCTAGGTGCTTTTTTGATTTTTCATTTACATTTTGTTTATATGCTATTTTATCTAATAATACTGTTTTTAGTCTGTATTCTTCTTTTCTTGAGTTTCCAAATGAAATATATTCTATTTCGTTTTGTATGCTATTAGATATTTCTATTAAAAATGAATTTGCAAATTCTGGAAACATTTTTATATCTTCTTTTAATATTTTTCTATATATTTCTCTTTCTTCAAATGATAATATTCTATTTTCTGTATATAAAGTTAAATCTCTTAAAATACTTTCATTACTAGGTAAATGCTTGTCTGTAAATATTATATTAGGAGTTTTATAATTTGGTAATGGATAATAGAATTTGTAATTATTTAGCTCTGATTTCTTTAATATCTTTTCTATCTCTGTTTTTGTTTTAGATTGATTCTCTTTATTTTGGTTTATTGTTACATCTTCTATTCCATTTAATTGATTTAATCCTAATTTATTGTCTAATGAAATTAAAATCGTTCCTTCTTCTTTTAAATGTTCTTTTGCATATTTTAAAATCTCTTCTAACTTATATCTTTTTTTGTCAATTCCTGTAACAACTACATAATCAAACTTTTCTTCTAGTATTATATCATTTATGTTTCCTGTTATTACTTCTAAATTTTCTCTTGCTTGATATCTAGTTGCTATCGTTCTTGCTTTTTGTAAAGAATGTTCTATTGATACTATTCTGCTTCCATTTTGGCATAATACCCCTGTAATCTCTCCTAAATTACTTTCTATTTCTAGGATATTGCTATTTTCTTTAAACGGATACCAATTTAAAAGATTTTCTCTTAAGTTTGATAATTCTAATAAATTTTCTATTTTTTTATCTTTATTTATATATTCTTCAAAACCTAGCTTATTGTTTTCATTTAAATATCCTTCTAGTTTATCTTTTTCCTCTTCTGAAATATCATCTATTCCCTTAAAATATTCTAAATTTAATTTCATAACTCTCCCCATTTTAATATATTTTTATTGTAATATCTCCATCTTTTTCTATAATATTCTGTCTTACTCCTAGGTTTTCTAGCCAAGACCTAGTTTCTTTTGTTTTCCATTCTCCTGAATCTTCTCCACCACCATTATCGTTGTTCCATAACCATTCTGGAGTTGGCCATAAAGCTATTTCTGGTGATATTGCTTTATATAATTCTTCTGATGCTCCATTTTGCCCATGATGAGCTACTTGTACTATTGTTGATTTTAATTTCTCTTTTTGTGTATCTAATAACTTATTTCCACTTTCTACTCCTGTATCTCCTAGGAATAAAATTGATTTGCTGTTTATATACATTTTAATTACCATACTAGAGTTATTTATTGCATTTGTTGTTATTTCAGGATTTTTTGTTCCTAATATTTCACACCTTATTCCATCTAAATTTAATTGTTCATTTAATGATACTTCATGCACATTTTCTTTTATTTTGTTATTTTGTAATGTATCTATTAGATTTTGTGCTTCATTTGCTCTTTCATTTTCATATTGGTTATACCATTCCATATCATTTAATGAAACATATATATTCTCTATTGGTATTTGTGTCTCATTTACAATTTTTATAAATGCTCCTGCATGGTCTTTATGTGGATGTGTTATAAACCAGAAATTTACTTTTCCGCCTAATTCGTTTATGTGATTAATCAGGTTTTCTGCATCTGCATCTGTTCCACCATCTATTACTATTACCTGATTATTTTTTGTTTTTATTATATATCCCATCATTTGGCTTTGGCTATTATTTTTAAGTTGTGTTAGCTCTACTTGATTTGTGTATTTTATTGCTACTAATAATCCTATTAGAATTATTAGTAATAAAACTATAATTGCTGAAATACTTAAACCTTTTTTTAGTGGATTTTTTACTTTCATATTTACTCCTTTTAAATATTATATAATATTTGACAAATTAATTATATTCGTATATAATATTTATAGGAAATGAAGCCACAGGAATGTGTGCTACCATTATATATGATTAACACCACATAGCTCGGCAAAGCGTAATGTGGTGCTTTTTTATTTGCTCAAAATAATAACCAAAGTTATGATTAAGGCAAATGCTATGATTGTGACAATTATTAAACTGGACAATAGAATAACTATTATTTGTAATAATAAACTCTCCATAGCACCACCTCCATTCTCACAGTATAACTGTGTATGTAAAGTGGTAGCACTCACACTGCTTATTTCATTTCCTATGACAGTCATTTTATAATATTCTTTTTGTTTTGTCTATAATTTTTTGTTAAATTTTAATATATTTTATAACTTAATGATATTTATCTTTGAATCTAAACTCATTAGTCCTACTGTATTTTTCATTGATAATATTTCTACTAGTAAAGCATCATATTTACGGTTTAATACCTCAAGTTCACCTTTACTATTAAAATGAGTACAACTAAATGACAATGTATATTTTCCTGGTGCTACATTTAATATTTGTCTAAATTCTGTTATAACTGTATCTCCAGCTTTATATTCTCCTGTATATACTTTTTCAATTAGTGTGTTTGTACCACAGATTTCTAACCCTTTAAAATCTTTTAAAGTCATTGTAAATATTGGATCTTTTACATCTTCATTAAAATGTATTTTTGATTTTAGAATTACTTCTTTGTCGTTTTCAATTGCTGATAAATACTCTCCTTTTGTTCCAAAAATCCCATAATCTATTACTTCTGCTGCCCCATTTCCATAATTTACTATATTAGGATTTTGATTAAAATTGCTTTTCCAATCATCCGTATTATTGTTTTCTATAACATTATTAGAATTTTTTTCTAGTAATTCTTCATCTGTTAATAACTCTTCTTTACTTTCTTTGTCACCTAATCCAACAATTATCTTTTTATATCTTTCTACACCTTCTTTTACGCTTCCATCAAATATTTTTCTTCCTTTATCTATTATAATTGTTCTTGTACAATTTCTTAAAACATCTGATATGTTGTGTGTAACAAAAAGTATTGTTTTTCCATTTTCTTTAAATTGCTCAAATTTTTTGAAGCATTTTAATTGGAATGCCATATCTCCAACAGATAAAACTTCATCTACTATTAATATATCTGGGTCAACATTTATGGCACAAGCAAATGCTAATCTTGCAAACATACCTGATGAATATGTTTTTACTGGTTGATATAAATGGTCTCCTATGTCTGCAAAATCAATAATTTCTTGCTTTTTCTCTTCTATTTGTTCATTTGTAAGTCCCATTACTTGTCCATGTTGGTATATGTTTTCGATACCTGTTAATTCCATATTAAAAGCTGTTCCAAGTTCTAGTAAAGAGCTTATTTTTCCCTTTATTTCTATTGTTCCTGTTGTTGGTGTTACAACTCCTGTAACCATTTTTAGTAATGTAGATTTTCCAGCTCCATTTTTTCCTAGAACCCCTAGAACCTCGCCTTTCCTTACTTCCAGATTAAAATTGTCCATGGCTTTAAAAACACCATGTCTATTTACCATAGGTAATACTGTTTCTATTAATCTATCTTTTTTTCTTGCAAACATTTTATATTCTTTGCCTAAGTTTTCTATTTTAATAGCTATATCATTATCATTAACCTTATTTTTTTCTGATTCGCTCATTATTTAATTCTCTCCTTTTAGCTATCTATCTCTTTTTCATAATTTTTAATATTGTATATCTTATTTTAAAAGCTATATTCGCAATTGCTGGTAAGTTTAATATCATAAAATTTTCTATATAATATAAAAAAGTCTCATTCTTATATAATTCATGAAAAATCTTCCATCCTTTAAAATTAAAATATCTTTTTTCAGGTAACATTTCATAATATTTTAATGCTTTTCTATTTAAATCTTGCAATATTTTAGGAAATTTATCATTATTTGCTACATATGTACCAAATACCCCCACTTTTACATCTATAAATAGATTTCTTACCTGACTTAATTTTTTAAACTTATGGGATATTTTATTTGTTCCTATTTGATTATCACCATGTTGTCTATATTTAATTAATTTTTCTGGTATATATGTTAATTTTCCATTTAGGGATATCATTAATGCTATCCAATGGTCATGTACTAAATATTTAGATTTATTAGGTATTGGCATAAATTCTTCTATTGTTTTGCTTCTCGCAAGTAATGTACATCCTGTAACACAATTATATAAATAATTCATTTTATAACTTTTTTGACATTTATTTATTTTCCTAGTTAATTTCATAAAATCATTAAAAGATGGATACATTGTATTTAAATCTTTGTCTACTACCTCTAAATCTGCAAACACTAAATCTGCATTTTCTTCTTTTAGCTTCTTTATTGATTTTTCAACCTTTTCTGGTAGCCATACGTCATCTTGATCTGCTAACATAAAATATTCGCTTTTAACTTGATTAATTAAAAATTCAAAATTTTTTATATATCCTAGATTTTTTTCTTGAAAATATACTGTTATTCTTTCATCTTTTTTTGCATATTCTTCTAATATTTCTCTTGTATTGTCTTGTGATTTATCATCTGATATTATTAAATTTATATTTTTATATGTTTGTGATAATATACTTTCTATCTGTTCTCCAACATACTTTTCTCCATTATATGTTGCAAGCAATATGTCAATTTTATCTTCCATTATTTTACTCCTTTTGTAACATTGGTCAATTAGGGACAGGTACCAATTAACCATTTTTGGTCAATCTGGGACAGGTTTAGTCTTTATGTCAATTATAGTACGTCTGCAAAGTCTTTCTTGTTTTTCTTGAATATATAATTTCCCCATAGGAATATTATAATTGTAATTACCCAAAATATTATTGTATATATTCCATTTCCATTTGTTACTATATTTGTTGTTCCCATAAAACTATCTCTTAATCCTGTAACTAAATATGTGAATGGACTACATTGCAATATTTTTAATATTGTAGGATGTCCTGCAAGCATACTTGTGTTCCAAACAACTGGTGTAAACCAGAAAAATAGTTGCATTAATATTGTTAGTAATTGGGAAAAATCTGGTACTAATGTTGTTATTGCTGATGTTAACCTCGTAAATGCAATCATAAATGCATATGCTGATATTATTATATATATTAATTGTAATACATTTGGTACAAATCCAAATATTATACAAACTACTGTTGCAACAGCAAATAAAAATAGTGCTACAAAGCTACTTGCTACTATTGATATTATCGGTATTACATCTACTGGAAATACTACTTTTTTTACTAGGTAGCTATATGTCCTAATTGAACTACTTGCACTTAATATTCCATCATTTAGTGCTTGCCACATTGCCATTCCTGGTAAAAACCATACTATATATGGTGCATTTTCTGGTCCTGGTGTTTTAAATATATATTGAAATACTATTACATATGTTGCCATAAATACAAATGGTTGTAGAAATCCCCATAGGCTTCCTAATGTTGTATTTGCAAATCTATTTCTGAAATCATTTTTTCCTAATTGAAATATTAGTTTTCTATTTTTTATTATTGATTTTATAAATTCCATTTTGTTTGTTTTCACTCCTATTTTTTTGACAAAATTGTTGACTATATTTTATATATAAAATAGAAATTTGTCAACAATTTCAAGATATTATAACCATTTCAAATTGCAATTTTGTTACAATTCACAGTTTAAAATAAGCAATACTTTCAAAGGTTTAATTAATATTTATCTCGTTCGTCCCAACATCGCAGAAACTGTATAAAATTAATTAAATTAAAATTTAATTAATTTTAACATTTTCTAGCTAGCCGGTCCCCACA
>CAJFJY010000016.1 GCA_904384205.1 uncultured Clostridia bacterium
AGAATTGTTATTTGGCTAGGCGAGCAAGTTTGAAATCAATGAGGCGTGCTCGTGCACGTTGATTTGATTTCAAACGTAGGCTCAACAACGCCAAATGGCAATTATCTTTCAACCTTCCCCAAATTGTAAGACTTTACGGGGGTAAAGTCTCCTGGATGAGAAAACAGTACTAACCATTTTCCTTTATAATCATTTAAACTTATTTCTCCAAATGTTGTCATTGCTGTAAAATCTGGTGCTTTTTGTCCTATTTTGACATTTCCATTCATCATTAATTCATAATCCATAAAATAATCTCCTTTCACTTTTGTATATTTTATGAAAGGAGATTTTATAAAGTTACTAATCTTATATTTATTCGTTATTATTTAAATTAAATTCTCTGGATTCAATGGTTTTAATTCTTCTAAAATAAATAACCCATCTTGCCTTACTAATACATCATCAAACCAAATTTCTCCACCACCATATTCTGGTGTTTGTATATTTACTATATCCCAATGAATGCTAGATCGATTACCATTATCGCTTTCTTCTAAACTATCTCCAGGAGTAAAATGAAAACTTCCTTTTATTTTTTCATCAAGTATCTCCTATTGGCTTTTCTATATATGGATTTAATCCTAATGCAAACTCTCCAATATATCTACTTCCTTCATCTGTATCTAGAATTTCATTTAGTTCTCTTGTTTTATTTGATGTTGCTTTTACTATTCTTCCATTTTCAAATTCAAATTTAATATTATTGAATAATACTCCATTATATCTTGTTTCTGTATTATATGTTATATATCCATTTACACTTGTTTTTACTGGTGCTGTTGCTACTTCTCCATCAGGTATATTAAATGTTCCCATATATTTTTCAGCTGGTATTCCTTCTATACTAAATGTTAAATCTGTTCCTTCACCTACTATATGAACTTTTTTTGTTTTATCCATTAAATTAACCAAAGCATCCATAGCTTTTGACATTTTTTCATAATCTAATGTGCAAACATTAAAATAGAAATCTTCAAATTCTTCTGTATTCATATTACTCATTTGTGCCATTGATGCATTTGGATATCTTAAAATACACCATTTTGTATGTTTTACTCTTTCTTCAAAATGCACTGGCAAAGTATAGTATTTATTATATAATTCCATTTTTCTTTTTGAAATTCCATTTAATTCTGCTGTATTTGTACTTGCTCTTACTCCAATATATGCATCCATATCATTCATTCTTTGTAAATCATGTTTTGCATAAACTTGTATTTGTTCTTCTGTTGCATTTTTTAGCA
This sequence comes from uncultured Clostridia bacterium, assembly GCA_904384205.1. Lineage (GTDB taxonomy): Bacteria > Bacillota > Clostridia > TANB77 > CAG-508 > CAG-269. Next base: position 1,287 of record CAJFJY010000016.1, read on the forward strand.
TTTCTCGTATTATTTCATGATCTATTATATTAAAAAATGGAAGTGCCCCAATGCTTTCCGATTGTTTTATTAATTCTTTTCCTAAAGGAATAGCATCCATTCCAATTATTTCTATTAATATCTTTTCTCCTTTTTGTAAATTAATAGAATGATTTAATAAATTGCAAGCTAATTTTTCTATTCTTGAATCTCTCATAATCTTCACCTCTTTAATAAATATATCATTTTTTTGTATTTTCCTCAACACTTTTTTTAATATTATAATTTTTGCAAAAAGCAGTAAATACTCTATATTCAAAAGTATTTACTGCTTTTTATATTGATCAATTGAAACCTAATTAATCCTTTTTCTTCTTTCCTATTTTGTCATAATTTTCTATTTTATAATCTAATCTACTAATAGTTTCTTTTATATTTTCTTGCTTTTCAATTAATTTTTGTCTTTGCTCTATTAATAATTGTTTTCTTTGCTCTAAAGTTTTATCTCCTTCTTTAGATAAATTAATGTATTTAATTAAAACTTCAATAGGTAAACCTGCATTTCTCATACACTTTGCAAAACCTAACCATTTACATGATTCTTCATCAAAATCTCTTACTCCTGATTTTGTTCTTGGTACTCGTGGTATCAGTCCAATTCTTTCATAATATCTTATTGTATCTTGTGTTAAATCATATTTTTTGCTTACTTCTGCTATTGTCATTCATTTCACCACTTTCTATATTACAATAATTACTACAACATATATAAACTAATTTATTAAACTAATTTATTATATTCTTCATCATTTACTGGCTCACACCATTCATTACTTGTATTTTCTCCAGGCACTTCTACTGCTAAATGACTAAACCAAGAATCTTTTTTAGCACCATGCCAATGTTTTACATTTGCTGGAATTGTTACAACATCTCCCGGTTTTAGACTTTGTGCTGGTTTTCCTTCTTCTTGGTACCATCCTTCTCCTTCTACACATATAAGTATTTGTCCTCCACCTTGGCTTGCATGATGTATATGCCAGTTATTTCTACATTCTGGTTCAAATGTTACATTTGCAATAGACATATTTTCTGTTTTAGCTAGAGGTTTTAAATATGAATTTCCAATAAAGTATTGAGCAAAATTTGTATTTGGCTCTCCCATACCAAACATTCCTCCATGTTCTTCTTGAGTATTTTCATCATCTGCATATACTTCTTTTGCTAGATTGAATACTGCCCAAGCATTTGGCCATCCTGCATAAAATGCTGCGTGTGTTATAATTTCTGCCATTTCGTTTTTTGTAATTCCATTCTTTTTGGCATTCATTATATGATATTTTAAAGAACTGTCTATCATTCCTTTTCCCATAAATACACATATTGTTACTAATGATCTATCTCTTAATGATAGCTTATCTTCTCTTGACCACACCTCTCCAAATAATACATCATCATTCAGTTCAGCAAATTTAGGTGCAAATTCTCCTAAACTATCTCTACCTGCTGTTTGTTTTACCATAATTACTCACATTCCTTTCTTGAGGCATAATGCCTTTCTTATATTTTTAATATTATCACTTTAAGTCAACTCTAAGTCAATACTTTTTTATTATTTTTCGAATTTTAAATTGATTAAATCGACAAACATATTGTTTGCCGATTTGTTAATCATCTTCTTCTGCCATTCTTCTAGGTCTAGATATTATTTCTATTTTGCTATCACTTTTCTTATTTTCTAAACCCATATTGAAACTAGTTCCTTTGTTCTCAGTTTGTTCTGTAATTTTTGAATATTGTTCTAAACTCATTATTGCCATAACTCCATATCCATCTTTTGTTAGATAGATTGTTTCATTATTGTTAATTACAGAGTTCTCCACTTCTTCAATATTATCTTTTAATTCTGAAATAGGTTTTATTTGAAACAATATAATCACCTTCCTTAATTTTTAGTTAATTATATTATGTTCAAAATTCCAACAAATAAACTAATTTTCAAAAAATTCTTAATATATTAATATAGTTTGATATTATAATAGTTTGATATTATAATATCAAACTTTAATAAATTATTATATTGCTATTATTTAGAATTTTTCAAACTCAAGTAACCTAACTCTTCCCATTCATTGTAAGCCAAATTCAATTTAAATACCACTTTAGGTTTTGCACCAGCTCTATTTTTATCTACAACACATGCATAATATCTTACATCTGGATCATCATATTTTTTTATAGGATAAAATGTTGTATCTACTTCTTTTAATGAATATTGATATTCGTCTAGTTCATCTCTTGGTATCTGTTTTATTAAACATAGTGTATCGAGAACTTCTTTTACAGTTTTGCTTACAGCTAAATCATTTATTGTTAGATTAATTGGTTTTGTTGTATTTTCTAACAACTGTAATGTTGCAAATATAAACATTTCAAAATTTTGTGCTAAATTTGAAAGTATTGTTGCAGTCCTTTTTATTTCTTCTGCATTTCCTATATTTGCAGTATCTGTTTTTAATGTATCATAAAATACATATTCAATCTTTTCCTTATAATAATAATTCATTATTACTTTTTGAAGTTCATCATTAGTATGGTCTGTTATGTTTATAAAATAAATTGAATTACTCAATTGTTTTTGTGCCCAATTTGTAACTTCGACAATTTGATTAAATTCAGATGATATAGTTAATAATCTTTGCACAAAATCTCTTTTTGATTCATCTTTTCCTTGTATACAAAATCCATTTTCATCTACTTCTACATTATCAGGATCATCTGGTCTAAATTTAAATTCTAACAATTCTGTTTCAGATTTTCTTATTTTATGTCCATGGATTTTTTGGATATCTTTATTATTTAATATTGTTGTAATAAGACACAATTTCATTTTTTCTTCTGACATTTCGTTTGATATTACTAATACCTTTTTGTTGTGTACTAAAGCAACATATGTGGCTATTTCTATTGTGAATCTACTTTTACCAGCATTTGAAGGCATAGCAAAAGCTGTTGTTTCTCCCTTTCTTAGGCCTTTAAAAGTTGAAGATAAAATTGGGAATGGTATGCTTAATCCATTTGTTAAATTATTATCTCCTTTTTCTAAAAAGTCTGTTAAATTGTTATTTAGTACTGCTTGTTTGAATTTTTGTGTAACACTTACTTGTGTTATTGCATTTTTTACTTCTTGTACAGACATTTTATTATATAATTCATAATCAACGATTTCTACTATTTTATCTTGGATTTCTTTTAATGGTTCTTCTATATAACTTTTTCTTAATGTAAAAAGTTTAGAAATACTTACATAGACTTTTTCTATGTCATACTTTCCGCTTCCATATTCTTCTTTCAAATCATGTTTTATTGCATAAGCTTCAGGAGAACCATTTGCAAAATTGTATCCTCTTTTTGCTATTTCAGGTGTATATGCTGCACTTTCTGTATATAATATGCTTTTATAGATATCTAATAAAGTTTCATCTTCAAAATAACAATTTTCAAATAGAATATAATATTTAACAATTAATTTAGGATTACTTAATAATAATCCTATATATGTTTCTTCTAATTTAGGGTTACTTAACTTTTTAGGATATATATTAACATTTTCCTTATCTTTATCTTCATCGAATTCTTCATTTTCTTGAGTATCACTTTTTGTCTTATAATCCCCACTACTTAATTCATTAATTTCATTTAATGCTTCAATATAATTTTTATCTTGTATTAATTGCCTTATTTCATCAAGTTTATCCTTGTTATTTTCTGTAATTTCTATCTTGTCAAGCAACTTATAGATTTTTTCTTCATCCATTTTTTTACCTCCAAAATATATTCTAGTCACATTTTATCATAACAATTTTTGTGTTACAACATTTATTTAAAAATTATTGCTTGACAAAATCCACTTTACTATTTCTTTCTTTATCATCATATATTCTTCTTTTTCAAATTGCATATTAGCAATACAATATTTCTTGTTTGCTATATGTGAACAAAAAATACATTCATATAAATTGTTACAATCTTGTATGAAATATGAATTACTTATCTTGCTTGAACAAATAACATTATAGCTGTTTAAACATTCTGAAGAATCTGCAATTCTAAGTCCAAAATTGGAAGTACTACTTCTCTGACATGCAATAACATTTTGACAATCAGCACATCCATCTGTAAAAATTATATTTTTACATTTTCTGCAATCTGTTGAACGATATACATTTTCTGATGTATACATAGGGTCACTTTCAGAAACATTAATACATTCATATACTCTTTGGGTGGTTGTATAATTAGTTAATTTCCATATGTCTAATATTTGTTTCAAATTTTTAATTTTCTTTTTAGGTAATAACCATCCATTTTTTTCATCAAATTTTCTCATATTTTCTTGAGTAATATATCTTGCAGAACTAATTGAAGATGCCCAAGTTTCTTCTCCTGTTATGCTGTCTAAAACCCTTTGAGGAAGTCTCACATCAAATGCAAATTCTGATAATATTTCATCTAATGAAAATGGATTATCTTGTCCAAATATATTAAAAAATATGTTATTTGCTATTTCTAATGCTTCTTTAGTGTTCAAATTGTTCATACCTCCTTCTTGCTGTTGATTGTGATTGCATTATATCTTTTAAACTAATAGTTTCATCAATTGAAAAAGATATTTCTTCACTTTTAGCATTTTTATTTGCGCCATTTTCTCCTTCATTTTCATATAGAAAATCTGTCGTTAATATTTGATTTACCCTTTGTGGTAATGGATAAAAATCCAGAGTTTTAGCTTGAAAAGCTGGATATACTCTTTCTTGTGCTCCAATTCTTACAATACATTCTCTATTCTTTAGCTCTGTTAATATTTTGAATCTGGTTATAGCAGAATTTTTAACAGGGATATCCATTCTTATATTACCATCTAATATTCTTGCATCTTCTTTTGAAATTCTAAAAATATAATAATTTACTACATTTGCAAAAATTCCCTTTTGTAAACTCTGGCTTATTTGATTAAAGTATTGTTGTGCCAATATCAATGATAAATTATATTTTCTACTTTCTGCTAAAAATCTATTTAATATAGGATTTTCTAACAGTGATACTTCATCTACGATTAGTATTATATGTTCATCAAATGTATGAGATTGTATCAATTGTAAAATTTGTTGCATAATAAATCCAGATATTGTTTTTACTGCCTTCATTCCTATTTTACTTTGATTTAATGATATAATCGTTAAGAAATGGTCATTTAAAACATCTTTTAATTCTTTATTAGATTTATTATCTTTTAATGCTGGTAATAATTCTATCTCATCAATAAATGATAATATTGGAGATATAGCTTCTTGATATGAAGTTGTTCTCAAATTGTTAAAATCCATAGCAAAAAAATCAGTTATACTTTCTGGCAAATCACTTCTCAATAATTTATTCCTATAATCTACTTCATTTATCAATTTTCTTAAATTCTGAAAATTCATTAATCCAAGAGTTGTCAAAAGACTTATACTATATCTCAAAACTCTTTCTAGCTTTGAATTGTATTGTTCTGCCATTAATGTCTGGAACAATGATAAAATAAGCTCAGTTGTTACCATCAAATTATTATCTTCTTTGTTAAATAAATTTATACTTCTTTGTTTGTTTTCAAAATTTATAATTTGACTTGAATCCAGCCCTCCGATGTCATTCTTTATTTCATCATGTGGATCTATTACTATTATTTTATATTTATTAATATAGTCCATATTAGAAGATATGTTCATTACTAAACTACTTATTAATTTAGATTTTCCAGTTCCACTCGAACCTATTATCATTGAATGCTTATCAAAATCATATTCATTCAAATGCAAATAATAATCTTCTGTTAAATATGGAAATGTGTTAACTTTTAATAATGCATTATCTTTTTGATTTTTAAATAAGTGAAGCGTTTTCTGTATATCCAAAAATTTCGTAGCTTCTTTTTTATAAAAAAATCTATTATATTTAGAAAAATCTATACTTAATAATTCTTGTGGTATGCTAAATAAAGCCTTCCTTCTCATCAAATTGTTTTTTTCAGTTTCAAAAAATAATACTGTGCTAAATCTAAAATATTTTTTTGTAAATGGAAATATATTTATTTTAACTATTTTCAGTTTTTGATTATGCTTCACTTCATTTTTATCATATATCTCAAGTACACTTTTTTCTTTATTTGTTACAAAATAAAAATTGCCAAAAAATATATTTTGTTTTTCTTTTATATTTTCATCTAGTTTTTTAATCATAAAATCGCTTAAATCTTGTATTATTGATGGAATTTTTCTTTTTGTTTCTATAAAATATCTCACAACATTTTTATCTATATATATGTATATTGACCATTTTTTGAAATTTCCATTTAATCTTGAAACTCCATATAGAAATTTTAACCAAAATTCTTCTTCTACATAACTTCTAGTTAAAAAAACTTCTGATATGTATTTCATCACCTTTCACTTCCTATTTTTTATATAAATTATATATCTTTTAAATATGAAAAAACTGACTTTTTCTGTACAGATTAAGTCAGTTTTCATTAGATCATAGGAAATTACATTTCCTATGATCTAATAAATATAGATGCACAGAAAAATTGCAAAGCAATTTTTCGCGTCGACAAATCTTATACGCTTCTTGCTAGACCTTAAATTAATGTAACCAAAATTAAAAAGTAGAGAAAAGGTCTAGCGAAGCTAGATTTGTCCTGGCATATCAATAGGAACTAAAAATTCAGTTATATCATCATGATAATATTCTAATTCTGGAAGTTCTTTTATATTTACAACTTGGTACAAAGTTTAAATAAAAATTTTTCGTAGTCTTTTGTATTTCTTCTGGATTTTGTGAATTAATTTTAAAAGAAAGCCATTTTGATTTTGGTATCACATACTTTGCTAATTTTTCATCTTTTAATTTATTATATAAAACCCAATAATAACACTTTTCTTCTCCAAACCTATCTATATATTCTGTCATTCCATAATCAGCATCCCCATATTTTTGTTCTGCTTCTTTATAAAATTTAGGAGCATCTATTTTTATATCTTCTATTGAAGTCTCTGTCTTCATCCCATATAGTGTAATTTCTTCTCTTTCTATAATCTCATATTCAATATTTTTATCTTGTTCTTGTTGTTCTTCAAAATGTAGTTTAGAGAATACTTTTAATTTTACTTGATTCTTTTTAACTTGACTCGGTTTTATTCCATGAAAATTCTCAAATGCTCTAGAAAATGATGTTGCATTTTCATATTGATATTTAATAGCAACATCAATTATTTTTTCTTTTCCATTTAATAGGTCTACACCAGCATTTGATAATCTCCTTTTTCTAATATATTCTGATAAAGACATATTACATAATATACTAAAAAATCTTTGAAGCATCATCTCATTTATTCCAAGTATTTTTGCTAATTGGCTATATTTTATTTCACTTTCCAAATTATTTTCTATATAATCTAACATATTATTTAAGTTTTTATATATATTCATTTTAATATTCCTCTGATTCTAAATATTCTTCCAAGCAAATATTATTTTTCATAATTATTTCTGCATTTTCCTTTCCAACATATCTATAATGCCAAGGTTCATAATTAATCTTAGTAATATCTTTTTTAGATGTTGGATATCTTAATATAAATCCATATTTATATGAATTTTGGATTAGCCATTTCTGTACATCTGTCTGTTCTTGTTTTTCATCTAAAATTTGATAATTTTGTGAAACTATATCAACAGCTAACCCTGATTGGTGTTCTCCTCTGTTTGTTGGAGCTACCCAATATGATGCTAATTCTTCCGCTTCTGAATTTTCATATCCTTTTCTTTTATATTCTCTTATCTTATCTTTAAATAATCTATCTTGCTTTTCCTCTGTCCTATAACTTGAACAAATTAATGGTTTTAATCCTTCTTTTCTCGCATCTTCTAGCATTTGTTTAAGTTCGTCTGCGATTCTTGAATCTACTTTATGCCCATCTTCTATTTCTACCAAATCAACACTATAATTTTCTGGAATCGGATTATCTTTATTAATCAATATAAGTCTCCAGTCATCCTCTTTTTTTGTTTTTTCTGGTATTTCTATTTTTATAATATTTCCTGTTTGATTATTGCTTGTATTATTTTCTGCTTGTCCATTTTCTAAATTATTACCATCTTGAACAACTTCCGATGTTGTTTGCTTACTAATCAATTGCTCATATTTAATATATTGATATGTTATCAATATTAAAAGAATTATTAATAACATAATCAATATTATAATGCTTGCATTTGGATAATAATTAAATTTCTTCTTTTTCTTAATTTTTTGTTCCATATTTTTCCCTTTATTCATTTACTCGTTCTGGTAATGACCATCTTCCACCTATTATTTCTCCTGTTGTGCAATCTACATAAAAATCTCTGCTAGAATATCTATTTAGATTATCTAAATCAATTTCTCCTTGAACATAATTTATTGTAATTCTCCATACTTTTCTAACTATTTTGTCAGATTTATATAAACTATATGTTCTATATGTCTGCACTCCATTTTCATCTTCTATTGTTTCTTTTGTATTTCCATCATCTTCTCCCTTGCTCTGTTCTTGCAAATATATAAATTCATTCATATCTTTAATATCTAAATTTGATTCTATGCTTGCTATTTCATTAGAAGTTATTTTACTGTTTGATTCTTTTGCGATTCCAATTGCTTCTTCTTCTGTTATCACAATTGGATTATTTTCAAAATTCATATTTAAATTTGTATGAATTATTTGATCTACACAAACTTTTGAATCTTTTACATAAAATGTTACAACTATTTTTTCATAATTGTAGAATATTCCATCATATTGTTTGCAAAATGTTGCTGTCCATTCATCTGTTGAATTATTTTCAAAATAATGTGGTGTTTCTTGAACATATTTTAGCTTAAATTCTTGATTAGTAGTAAATTTGTTGTATAGATCATTTGCATATGCTTTTGCTGTTTCTTCATCTATTTTGTCTGTATTTATACTTTCGTATTTTAAATCATTATTTAATATTCCTAAGTTTTCTCCTGTTTTTGCATCTATCCATACATCAATTCCTTTTTCGGTTTGTTTTTCTGTCTTTACCAGATAAATCAAATCTGAACTTTCTATATAGTTCTTCTTAAATTCTACACTATATATGTCATTTTTTGCAAATCCAAATTTATCCATAACAGATTTAGCTTTTTCCTCTGCTTCTTGCTTTTCGATTATGTTATTCGTATCTTCTTTAGTAATTTCTGTTGATGTATTACGATTACGGTTTTCTTCTATCATTTGCTCTAGTGTATCATATTTTTCTGGTAATTTCCATACTTTTTGATAAGTTATTACTCCTGCATATACTACTCCTGCTGTAATTCCTATTGATATAAAAAATGTTGCTACAAACTTCATTATTTTAATATTGTTCTTTTCTGCTTTTTCATTTAAATATTTTTGACATGCTATTTTTTCTCTAGTTAAATTTATTATTTTTTCTGTTTTAATTTCCTTATCCATTTTTTACTCACATTCCTTTCTTAAGGCACAAACCAGGTTGGAAAAGAATTAAATTTTGGCTAGGAAAACAAGTTTGAAATTTATGAGGCGTACGTGTGTACGTTGATTAAATTTCAAACGAAGTTTGACAACGCCAAAATTGTAATTATTTTTCAACCTTATACCCCTTTCTCTCCAAAGCTTGCCTCATTTTCTTTCTAATTCTACTAAGTTTTACCTTTATTTTCGATTCACTTATATTTAATATTTTGGCTATTTCTTTTATTTTTCTTGAATAATAATAGTAATACATAAATATATCTTTATCTTCTGAATTCATATTTTCTAATTCTTTTAGAATTATTTGATTTTTTTCACTTTCTTCCACCTTTAATTCTAAATTCTCTAGATTGATTAGGTTTTCGTCATATTCAGTTATATTTTCATCTTTTTTTATATTTCTTAGTTTTTTATTTATGAGATTTTTCGTTATTCCAGATATATATAAAGACATACTTTTGTTTAAATCAAGTTTATTTCTATTATTCCATACTGCTAAAAACACATCTGATATTATTTCTTCTGCATCTTCTGTTCTAATTTTTGTCACCCTTGCTCTTACTATGGAATATACATATGCTGTATATTTTTCTATTACTTTTTCTAGTTCTAATTCATTATTTTTATAGAATTTACTTATTTCATCTGTCTTTTCCATTAACTTAGTCCTTCTAAGATATATTTAGGTTTTTATTCGGCTACCTATAAACCTTAACCATATATGGATTTTGGTAAGTTATTTAACTTTTTCAAATATATATTACCCTTTTTTCAAAAAAAGTTACAGAGTAAAAAAAAATTCTAGCATAAACTAGAATTTTATTACTTTTTCCCATGGTAAATCATCTTTTCCGAAATGTCCATAATTTGTTGTTTTTGTATATATTGGTTCTTTCAAATTTAAGTAATTTATTATTCCATTAGGAGTTAAATCAAATTTATTTTTTATTAATTCTTCTAATTCTTCTTCTGTTTTGTCTTTTGCTGTCCCAAATGTATTTATACATATTGAAAGTGGTTCTTTCATTCCAATTGCATAAGATAATTGTATTTCGCATTTTTTAGCATATCCATTTGCTACAACGTTTTTAGCAATATGTCTTAACATATATGCTGCACTTCTATCCACTTTACTTGGATCTTTTCCTGAAAATGCACCACCGCCATGTCTTGCATATCCTCCATATGTGTCTACTATTATTTTTCTTCCTGTAAGTCCTGCATCTCCTAGAGGTCCTCCTATTACAAATCTTCCTGTAGGATTTATGTATATTTTTGTATTCTTGTCCATCATTTTTTCTGGAATTATTTCATTTATTACATGTTTTATTACTTCTTTTCTTACTTCTTCTGTCGTTACACTTTCTTCATGTTGTGTTGAAATTAATATTGTTTCTATTCTTTTAGGAATATCGCCTTCATATTCTACCGTTACTTGTGTTTTTCCATCTGGTCTTAAAAAAGGTATTATTTTTTTCTTTCTTACTTCTGTTAATCTTTTTGATAATTTATGTGCCATATTTATTGCATATGGCATATAGTTTTCTGTTTCGTCACATGCATATCCAAACATTATTCCTTGGTCTCCTGCTCCTCCTGTATCTACTCCTAATGCTATGTCTGGACTTTGCTCTATTATATCTGCATATATTTTGCAAGTTCTATAATCCATATCTATCTTTTCATTATCAAATCCTATTTCTTTAATTGTATTTCTTACTATTTCTTCTGCATTTATTTTTGATTTTGATGTTATTTGCCCTGCAATATTTATTTTATTTCCATTTGCAAATGTTTCTACTGCAACTCTTGAATCTTTATCTTGTTTCAAACATTCATCTAATATACTATCTGATATATAATCACATAATTTATCTGGATGTCCTTCTGTTACACTTTCTGATGTAAAATAATACTTCTTCATTTTTTATTATCATTCCTTTCGATTGTTTTTATATTATTGTATAGGAAAAATTGGCTTTATTTTGACTCTATGTGGATTTTTCCGTATACAACATATTATCTTTCTTCTGCTTTTCTATATTCTTCTATTCCTTCTATTCTTTGGTATGGATACAATTGCATTCCGTTTTTCATTTCTTCGCTTATCTCACTTAAATTAATTTCCTTAAATCCCAATTCTTCATTATCATATTGATAATAAATATATTTATTACCTGATTTTATTTGATATATCAAGTATTTTTCACTAAAATCTTTACTGTTATAACCAAATACAAATTTATCTTCCGAATGATGATTATTTCCTAATATCCTTACTCCTCTTTCTTCTGGAGTTAATAATTCTTTAATTATAGTTTTGAAATATTTATAAGTTTCATACAAATCCATTCTTTTGTCTGGATCCATATTATTCTTTATATGACCAAATATAAAATCTAATTTATATTTTAATAAGAAATCTTTTTTTATTTCTTTTCCCTTAAACTCTTCAGATTTACTATAAAGATATTCTTTAAAAGTTTCATCATCTGTAATTTCCCTTTTTAACATTTCAATAACATCATTCATGTATAAATCATTTTTACAATATCCTATTCTTTTGTCTATCTTTTTCATTTCTTTTTCTGATATTACATCAAATTTTTCGCCTTCAGCTTCTTTTACCTCTGATTCTGCTGCAAAAAATTGTGTTTTAAATCCTTTTTGAATATTTGCTAAATCTTTAGACAAGCTTAATGCATATTTTTTATTATCAATTTTTAAGATAGTAGTAACATGTTTTAATTCACTTGGAACAAATCCTATATTTTCTGAGTCTATTTTAGCTTTTTCTAAGCACTCTTTTAAAATATCTGCTGTTTGTTTACAAGTTATTTCCATTTTTTTATCTAATTCTTTATTGTTTATATCTTTCAAGTATATTTCATTATTATATGATTCTTCCTCATATTTATCAGACATTAAATATACTGTATTTACATCATATGTAAAAATTTCTCCCAATTTTATATAAATATATCTTGCAGTTTCTAATTTATTAAATCCTTTATTTTTTGTATATTCTAATATTTCATCTATATCAATTTTCATTTATTGCATCCTCTTTTCAAAAGGCAATAACTATATAGTTACTGCCCATCAAACTTATTTTAAAGCATCTAGTATTTCTTGTTCATCTGTAACTCCTATAAATGTTTTTACAGGTATTCCATTATTAAAAATCATTATTGTTGGAATGCTCATTACTTGGTATTTTATTGCTAATTCTTGATTTTCATCAACATTTATTTTTCCTACTTTTACACTTCCATTTAGCTTCTCAGCAATTCCATCAATCACTGGTGACATCATTTTGCAAGGTCCACACCAATCCGCATAAAAATCTACTAAAACTTTTCCTTGATCATTTAATACTTCATCTTCAAAATTTGCATTTTCTAATTTTAAAACACTCATTTTAATACCTCCCTATTTATTCTTATTTAAAAATTTTATAACCTCTAGTCCTGCAACTGTGCCTTGATATACTGATTTTGACACTTGCATAAGTCCTCCTGTACAATCGCCACATGCATATACTCCTTTAATATTTGTCTCCATATTTTCATTTACTATTATATGATTATCTTTAATTAATAATCCTAATTTTTTTGCAAGTTCAAATCCTCCAGCTGTTCCTTGTGCTACAAATATTCCATCAGCATTTATGCTAGATCTATCATTAAAAATTACTTTTTCTACCTTGTCTTTACCCTCAATTTCTTCTATTGGCTTAGAATTTATTTCTACGTTATCGGCTCTAAATTCTGGAGCTTTTTCTCCATTTGTTAATATTGTAACCTTTTTTGCTATATTTATTAAGTCATTTGTTTCTGATATTGCATAGTTTCCACTTCCTATTACTGCGACTTCTTTATCTCTGTAAAAAAATCCGTCACATATAGCACAGTAGCTTACACCTTTTCCTTCCAAGTCTTTTATTCCTTTTATTTTTACTTTATTTTTCTTGTTTCCTACTGCAATAATTACAGTCTCTGATTCATATGTATCCTTGTTTGTAATTACTTCAAAGCCTTTTTCATTTATCTTTACACTTAAAACTTCTTCTTGTTTTACTTCAATTCCTAAATTCTTGGCTTGTTTTATTCCTATATCATATAGTTCTTTTCCACTTATTCCGTTTTCAAATCCATAATAGTTTTCTATTTTATGCACCTCTTGTAATGTGGAACTTTCACTATTTATTACTAATGTTTTTTTATTTCCTCTTTTGGTATATAAGCTTGCTGATATTCCTGCTGGTCCACCACCAATTATTATAACATCAAACAAATTTCTTTCCTCCTGTTTTTTGTTTCCTACATTTTACTATATTAATTATAAAATAGCAAGTTTTTAATGAATTACTTTTTGAAAACTTCTGAATAATGGTTTTTTATATAATTAATCTAAGAAAAGTTGATATTATAATATTTTAAAATTCTCCTGTTCATTTCATTCAAAAAGAATTCATAAGGTTTTCTCATGAGCCTCTCTCAAGCTCAAAATCAAAGATTTTGACTTGAGCATTCCTCATTCAAAAGCCAAATGAATTCTAATTTTCATTCCAATCAAGCGTCGAAACTTTAAAATATTATAATATCAACTTTTTCTGGAAGTTAAAAACTAAAAACCATTATTCAGAAGTTTTCAAAGAAAGCTGTCCAACTCCAACAAAAAAGTTGCAAATTTTGACAAAATATATTAAAATATATATTGATAAAGGAGATTGTTTATGAAAATATTATTTGTTATAGATCAATTTAATTCTGGGAATAATGGCACAACTATTTCTGCTCAAAGATTTGCAAAAGGTCTAGAAGAACTTGGTCATGATGTATATATAATAAGTGCTGGTAAGGGAGATTATCCTAATCAATATTTAGTTGATGAGATACCTTTACCTATTATTGTTTCTCATATAGTTCATTCACAGGGAATGACTTTTGCAAAACCTGATAAGAAAACTTTAAAGGAAGCAATTACTAGCGTTGATGTAGTTCATTTCTACACACCTTTCTTCCTTTCTAATGCAGGTTTAAAGATTGCTATAGAAAACAACATACCACATACTGCTGCCTTTCATGTACAACCAGAAAATATTACTTATACTATTGGTCTTGGTAAATCTGAAAAAGTTAATACTGATATTTATAAATATTTTTTGAATCATTTTTACAAAGATGTTAATTATATTCATTGTCCTAGCAATTTTATTGCTAATGAATTAAAGGAACATGGATATAAAGCAAAACTTTATGTAATATCAAATGGCATTTCGAATAATTTTAAATATATAAAATTAGAAAAGCCTGAAGATTTAAAAGATAAAATAGTAATTACAATGGTTGGTAGATTATCAAATGAAAAAAGGCAAGACTTGCTTATTGATGCAATATATAAATCAAAATATTCTGACAAAATTCAATTAATTCTTGCAGGAAATGGTCCTAAAAAAAGCAAATATGAAAAATTAGGTAGTAAGCTAAAAAATAAACCTATTATATCTTTCTTTCCTCAAGAAGATTTAATAAAACTTTTAGGTTATACTGATTTATATGTTCATTCTAGTGATGCAGAAATTGAAGCAATTTCTTGTATGGAAGCATGTGCTTGTGGTAGAGTTTCTATTATTGCAAATAGCAAATTATCTGCTACTAAACAATTTGCGTTAACTGAGAATAGTTTATTTGAACCTGGCAATAGTGATGATCTAGCTAAAAAAATTAATTTTTGGCTTGATAATCCAGAATTAAAATCTGACATGGAGTTAGAATATGCAAAATCTGCTGATAATTATAGATTATCAGATAGTATTAAAAAAATGGAGGGAATGTTAGAAGATGCAGTTAGAGAATGTAAAGGATAATATCGAAGATATTGATGCTAACATTAATATTGGCTTCAATAATAACGATGAATCTTTAAATATAATAGATCCTGATAATATTTTTAATTTATGGGAACCATTAGATTCTCCTGTAGACGAAGATTACGAATTTGAACAACATGGCATTTTATTTAATATATGTTCAGATTTATTATATTTGATTGCTTATCCAATTGTATTTTTGTTAAATAAAATATTATTTGATTTTAAAATAATTAATAAGGAAAAATTAGATAATTTAGAGGGTAGCAAAATAACTGTTTCTAATCATATTAATGCTTTAGATTGTACAATGATTGGACTTTTGAATTTTCCTAAAAAGAATTATTTTACATCTTTGGAATCTAATTTTAAGATTCCTATTGTAAAACAGTTGATTATGTTACTAAATGCTTTGCCTATACCTAAAAATAGAAAATATATGGATAAATTTATACAAAGTATTGATAATATATTAAAATCTGGAGGAACAGTTCATTTTTACCCTGAAGGTGCTCTTAATCCTTATGACAAAACTATTAGACCATTTAAAAAAGGTGCTTTTAGATTTGCTGTTAATAATCATGTGCCTGTTGTTCCTTGTGTTTTTACATATGCTGAGCTTACTGGTTTTAGTAAATACATTAAGAAAAAACCTTTTATTAGAATGGTTGTTTTAGACCCTGTTTATCCTAATATGAATTTACCTACTGGTGAAGCTATAGAAGATTTAAAAAATAGAGTTTTTGAAAAGATGGAAAATCTTAAATAGTTTTCCATCTTTATCTTTCATTATTTTCAGCTTTAATTATTATTCTTTTTTTAGAATCACTTGTACAAGTAATAAGTGTAAGTTCTGTTTTTCCATTAGTTTCCTGTGATAATACTGTTGTTTGTTTTGGATAAACTGTAAGAATATCATATATAGTGTATTTCATTTTTCCATACACAGCATCTGTTAAATAAATTTCATCATTTATATTCAAATTTTTTAAATCATGGAACATATTTTTTAAAACATAATTATGCCCAGATATGCAAAAATTTCCTGGTTCATTAGGATTTCCTCCATAAAATTTTGTAACAGAAATTTGCAATGCTTCTTCTGAAAATTCTGATAATACATAAGTCTCTAAATCTATAATTGGTATTTCCAATTTTGCAATAGCAGGATATCCTTCATATTCTGTTAAAATCGTTGGTTCCTTTTTTACTTTATCTTCTTTTGCTTGTTCTTCGCTTGCTACATCATTTGTATTTATTGTTTGATTTTGAGAAGTTTTTTCTATTTTTACTTCTCTGTTTAGTGGATTATTTTGCCTTTGAATTATTTTAATTAAAAGATATGAACAAAATATTATTAGAATTATCAATAATATTAATAAAAATTTCTTTGTTGTATTCTTTTGTTTTTTCATTTTTATACATATTTTTCAAAGTAAGAAAAGTAAAAGGAGATTTATCATAGATTTCATCTCCTCTTTCCTTTGCTATACTTTCTATTTTGTCTTTCTATTTTTAATATATACTACTGTTACTGCTACAAAAATCAATATTATTGATAATATAATTGGGATATACAAATTATATCCTGTTCTTGGTAATTCTTCTGGTAATTGTTCGTTTGTTTGGTTATTATTAGTTTCAGGATTTTGGGTAGTTGTATTTTCTTCGACAGTTGGTTCTTGAGTTGGCTCTTCTGGTAAAGTTACTTCTGGTTGTTCACTTTCTACATTTATTACAAAATTATTTGTTGCTATAACTGTGTCTGAATTATCTCTATCTATTAATTTAAATGTTAAAGTATATTGTCCTTCTTTATCAAAAATTCCTCTAAGGTTTAAAACTTTATCTACATCTCCACCTATTTCATATCCAGATGGATCTCCCCAACCACTATCTATTAAGTCATGTTCTAAACTATTTTCATCTGTTCCCAATAATTTAGCATTAGCACCTTCTGGTGTTTGTACTTCAGCTAATATTCTTGCATGATCATAATATCTTCCCATTGATGAAATTAATCTTAATGTCATTTCTTTTTCTTCATTAACTATTGGGTTTCCTGTATATGTTAAGGTAAATTCATAGTTTTCATAGATTGGTTCAACAACAATATTTTTCTCAATTGGTACTGTTATATCATCATAAGTTTCACTAGCATCAGCATTAGACAAACCTTCTGCTGTAATTGCAAAATTTGTTGGATTTGATGTAGTTAATCCTTCTTTTGCTTTAAATTTTACTTGCATACTACTTTTAGGATTTGTACCACCTGTTGAATCATAATATACAATTCTTACTCTTGTTTTATCATCATTTGGTGTTCCTGCATCTGTACTTATATATTCTAATAAATTACTGTCATATGCAATATCAAAAGTGTAAGCACCTAAATCTTTTCCAAAATTAATTGTTAATGTTATTTCACTTCCTGGATTTACAATTTCTTTATCTGTTGAAATTTGAACATTATCTAAAGCTACAGCTTTTACATTTCCAACAAAAAATACCATCATTAAAATAGCCATAATAAGTAATACATTTAATAATTTTTTCATATAAACCTCCTATTTTTAAATTTTTCAAATTATTTATATATTTTTATTATGGCTATTTTTTATTTTTTTATATATATTTTTTATCTTTTCTTTTGAAATTTTTTTGAATTATTTCTATTTTTTTGAAATTTTGTAATATTTTTGCAGGACAAATCTCGCTTCGCGAGAACTTTTCTCTACTTTTCTAACTTAACTATATATATTTAAGTTCTCGAAGAAGCGTAAAGATTTGTCGACGCGAAAAATTGCTTTGCAATTTTTCTGTGCATCTATATTTTTTACTTTATAGGAAATGTAATTTCCTATAAAGTAAAAAAAAGACCAAATGGTCTTTTTTATTGTATAGGAAAAATCGACTTTTATCTTGGCCCTATGTGGATTTTTCCGTATACAACAAGGTTAAGTTTCCTTGGGCTGTGCATATTTGCGAAGCAAAATGCACATGTGGCGAAGCCACTTTTCTTATATTAATCATCTAAATAATTTTTTACTTTTTTAATGAATATTGCTCTTGTAATGATATCTAATACAGCATATATTGCTATTATCACACCAACTAATTGTATAGCCAATGTTGTACTTACTAATACTATAATACCTGCAATCATCATAAGCATAGATAGTACAAGAGTTAATGTCCATAATCCTGATTTAACATTTTTCCAAGCTAAAGCTGTTTGGAAATCTCTAATACCTGCTACAATTATCCATAAACCAATGATTACTCTAAATATTCCAGCTATTACATCTGAGCAGAACAATATAATTACACCAAAGATTACAGATATTAGAGCAATTGTTAATAGATAATCTTCTTTATCTTTTGATGTAAGATAATCCATCCATTTAAGTACTCCTATTACTATGAATACTGCTCCTAAAAGTATTGATATTACAGATACCATTTCTGCTGGTTTTACTATTAATAGTAATCCTAAAATCACGAATACTATTGATATTACAATATCAGTCCAGTTTGACCTTTTTAAAAATTTTTCAAACATGTATATCCCTCTCTTTCTTTTGTATTTTTATTATACTGATATAATATCATAACATCAAAAAAAAGTATACATTTTTTGAAAAATTTTTTCTAAATTTGTAATTTTCTGTCTATTTTTTTGTCATTCCTTCTTTTAATATTTGTATTTGCTTAATTAAATTTTCTCTTGACTTTTCTTTACTAGTCCTTTTTAATATTACGTCCATTATTTGAGTCTTTGTTACAATAAACAATATTCTTAATATATATTTTAAATCTTCTTCTGATTTTATATTCAAGCTTTCTGTATTTATATTCCACTTTTCTACAGTAGATTTAAAATTACTTCTTATAGGTAATTGAAAATCTATATTTTCTTCTTTTATTTCTTGAACCACATTCTTTAAAAATTGTATTTCTTTTTCATTTATATTTTTATTTAAAATATAATCAAATGATTCAATACTTGTTTTGAATATATCGCCAGAATTTCTATTTAAAATATCTATTATCTTCTTTCTTTCTTTTTGAGCTACTTCATCTAGTATATATTTTAATGCATCTTCTTTATCCTCAAAATATTGATAAAAACTTCCTCTTGGTATTTGCGCTTCTTCTATTATATTGCTTATTGATGCCTTAGAAAATGGATTTTTACTAAATTCATTTTTTATTGCTTTTTTTATTTTTTCTTTCTTTTCTTCATTTAAATTATAAAAGGTTGATTTTGGCATATTTAACCTCCTAAATAGTGACAAATCTAGCTTCGCTAAACCTTTTCATTATGGTTTAATATTTGTGATATTAATTTAAGGTTTAGCAAGAAGCGTATAAGATTTGTCGACGCGAAAAATTTCTTTGAAATTTTTCTGTGCATCTTATTTTTTGCATTATAGGAAATGCCATTTCCTATAATGCAAAAAATAGTACTTTTAAAAGCACTACTTTCTTTTACTTACGCAGTTTCATTTTCTTTTTTCTCTACAACTTGTTTTCCATTATAATATCCACAATTACTGCAAACTCTATGTGGTAATACTGGTTCATGACAATGTGGGCATGTAGCAAATTTTGGTTCTTCTTTTTTCCATGTAGATCTTTTTGAATGTGTTCTTGCTTTTGACCATCTTCTTTTTGGTTGTGCCATATGTATCCCTCCTCGCTAAAGATATTGATATATCTATTCATTTTTTCAAAATTTAATAACATATAAAATTATACAAGTATTTTTCCATTTTGTCAAGGATTGCCACAATGTTTTTTGTATAATTCCTTTAAATTTTTTTGATTAAGTACTTTTTCTATTCCATTTCTACTTATTTGCGTCATGAAATCAGTAATTAAATCTTTAATTTTTTCATTTGCCACTATTCTATCTTTTTCTTTAATCCAATAATTTAATGGATATTCCTTAGTCCAATCTTTACCTTGATATACAATACCTGCTGCTAATTTATCACATAGCATTTCAGCTACATATTTATATGGCATTATTGGATTTTTTTCTGGTGCATTAAAATCTACCCAATATTCTGTGTGATGCTTATTTCTCCCCTTGTGATGTAACCATGCTATTGAATATCCTTTGTCAAGCCTTGCTTGAACTATTGGTGATTTATGTCCATTATAATATTTTATGCTTTCTAAAAATTCTGTTGGTGAATATTTTGAAAAATCATGCAAAAATCCTCTCCATGGTATTCCTGCCTTACAGCTTAATTTAAATACTACCCATTTATGTTTTGTAATTAATTTTAGATGTTTGAAAATATTTGATATTAGCATGCTTATCCCTCTTCCATATGTATTTTACTACATTTTTTTGCTAAAATCAATAAATTTTATTTCTAAAGTTGCATAGAATATATAGATATATTTTATTTTTTTTACTATATATTCTTCTTCTGACTATATATATTATTTTTTCGTTCGTCCCAACAGCGTAGAAACTGTATAAAATTAATTAAATGTAAAATTTAATTAATTTTAACATTTTCTAACTAATCGGTCCCCACACAAGCTCACTTCAAAAATAATATATATAGTCAGAAGAAAAGTATAATTATTAATGGAGGTTATTATGTGTGGTTTTGTTGGATTTTCTAATTTTAAAAATAATTTAGATACACCTGAAAATATAAATATTTTAAAGAATATGAATAATACATTATCAAAAAGAGGTCCTGATGAAGAAGGATATTATACAAATAAAAATGTTGCTTTAGGTCATAAAAGATTAATCGTTGTAGATCCTGAAAATGGAAAACAACCTATGATTGAATCTTATTCTTATGGTGACTATGTAATCGTTTACAATGGTCAAATTTATAATACTGATGAATTAAGTAAATCTCTAAAAGAAAATGGATTTGAATTAAACGGACATTCTGATACAGAAGCTTTACTCAAAAGTTACATTTTATATGGTAAAGACGTAGTACATAAGTTAAACGGTATTTTTGGCTTTGCCATCTGGGATGAAAAAAGAAAAGAAATATTTATGGCAAGAGATCACTTTGGCGTTAAGCCTTTCTTTTACTCTATTTTAAATAATACTCTTGTATTTGCTTCTGAAATCAAAGCAATATTCGAATATCCTGGTATTGAAAAGGTTTTAGATTCTCAAGGTATTGGTGAACTAATAGGAATAGGTCCAAGCCATACACCTGGAACAACTATTTTTAAAGATATATTTGAATTGAGACCTGCTCACTTTGCAATTTTTAATGATTCTGGACTTCATGT
The DNA here is from genome assembly GCA_904384205.1 of uncultured Clostridia bacterium. GTDB lineage: Bacteria > Bacillota > Clostridia > TANB77 > CAG-508 > CAG-269. The sequence continues at coordinate 23,031 of CAJFJY010000016.1, forward strand.
AGAACGCTATTGGAAATTACATTCTGAAGAACATAAAGATAGTTTAGGTTTAACTTGTGAAAAAATTAAATATTTACTAAATGATGCTATAACTAGACAATTAGTATCTGATGTTCCTTTATGTACATTTTTATCTGGTGGCTTAGATTCAAGTATTATTACTAAATTTGCTGCTGATTATTACCAAAAAGAAGGTAGAGAACTTTTAAATACTTATTCTATTGATTATGTAGATAATGATAAAAATTTTGTTAAAAGCGATTTTCAGCCAAATTCTGATAATTATTATATAAATTTGATGACTAGAAATTTACATGTAAATCATCATAATATTGTAATTGATACACCTGAACTTGCATCATATTTGTATGATAGTATGATTGCTAGAGATATGCCTGGTATGGCTGATATTGATTCCTCTCTGCTTCTTTTCTGCAAAAATGTAAAAAAAGAAATGACAGTTTCTTTGACTGGCGAATGTGCAGATGAAATCTTTGGCGGATATCCTTGGTTTTTTAGAGAAGATGCATTAAATAGTTGTACTTTTCCTTGGTCAATCGCTATTTCTGAAAGGCAACATCTACTTAATCCTTCTATTAGTAATCAGATAAAATTAAAAGAATATATTGATTTTAGATATAATGAAAGTTTAAGTGAAGTCGAAATATTAGATACTGATTCAAAAGAAACTGCTGAAAAGCGCAAAATTTCTTATCTTACATTAAATTGGTTTATGCAGACTTTACTAGATAGGTCTGATAGAATGGCTATGTATAATGGTTTTGAGCTTAGAGTTCCTTTCTGTGATTACAGATTAGCTCAATATGTATGGAATATTCCTTGGGAAATAAAAGCTTTAAATGGTAGAGAAAAAGGTCTTCTTAGATATATTTGTAAAGATTTTCTTCCTGATGAAATTGTTGATAGAAAGAAATCTCCTTATCCTAAGACTCATAATCCTACTTATTTAGCTAAAGTTAAAAATATGCTTTCTGATATTATGAATAAAAAGGATGCCCCTATTAATGCACTTCTAAACCGTGATTATATTTTGGATATTTTAAATACTGATGGCAGGGCTTTTACTAGACCTTGGTTTGGTCAACTGATGACTGGTCCTCAACTTATGGCATACCTTTGTCAAGTGAATATGTGGCTTGAGAGATATCAGCCTAGGATTGAGTTATAATAAGAAGGTCACTAGACCTTCTTTACCATTCTTTTTCAGTTACATTATAATTCGTCATTTCTGTTGCTAGATTTTTTTGCTGCAATTGTTAATGTTGGTAAAAAATCTGCAAGAGATCTATTTTCTTTTACTCCATATTTTGCTTTCATTTGCATTGTATTTAATCCACCAAATAATGCCGAATCACCTTTTGAACGTATTCTTGCAAAACCTAAATCATCTACACCTCTTTCATAAATATTTTTAGATAGCTGTTTTTCAGATTCTTTTAGTTTTTCTCTTGCTTCCAATCGATTCATTAGTTTTATTCTGTCCTCAATTATTTCTTGTTTTCTAGTTTGTACTGCAAAATATGTTTGAGCAAATGCTATTTCTTCTTTTTTAGAATCTCCATTTTGAGCAATTAAGTAACAAGCATATCTCGTTAACATATAGTCTTGTAAATTTCTACTTGCACCTGATCCTATTTGTACCATTTTCGT